>JAFSXW010000079.1 GCA_017443885.1 Clostridia bacterium
GGCGTTCCATACGAAGACTTATACCAACTAGGGTGCGTTGGATTTTTAAAGGCGATAAATAATTTTGATGAAAAATTTGGTGTAAAATTTTCTACTTACGCTGTGCCGATGATAGCAGGTGAAATTAAACGGTTTATGCGAGATGATGGCATTATAAAAGTAAGTAGGGCAATGAAGGCGCTTTCAATAAAAATAAGAAGTTATCTTGAAGAGTTTAGAAAAAAAGGTGAAGAAGAACCAACAATTGATAAAATAGCCACAGAATTTAATGTGGATAAGGAAACAGTTGTGTTTGCTCTAGATAGCGCAAAAGAAACAATTTCAATTTATGAAAAAACA
Source organism: Clostridia bacterium (assembly GCA_017443885.1). Lineage (GTDB taxonomy): Bacteria > Bacillota > Clostridia > Christensenellales > UBA1242 > UMGS2070. Next base: position 340 of record JAFSXW010000079.1, read on the forward strand.
GATGATAAAAGTGAAAATGCTCCAAACTTAATAGATAAAATTATTTGCCTTGATAAAAGTGAAGATGTTATAGAAAATTTTGTTTTAAAAAATGAAATTGACAAACTAGAGCCAAGAGATAAGCAGATTTTAATACTTAGATATTTTAGAGGTAAAACACAAAGTGAAGTGGCAGAAAGTTTAGGAGTAAGTCAGGTTCAAGTGTCAAGAATTGAAGCAAAAATTATTGAAAGCTTAAAAAATAAATTAAAGTAAATTTAATAAAAATTATAAAAAAATGGCAAATTTTTGCCATTTTTTCGTGTTTTTTATATAAGTTTTGCGTTTTTTATTTTTAGCCAACTCTTTTGGGCACATACTCCTGTTTTAGTTTTTGTGTGCTTTTATTTAACATATTAAGATTATTATTTAAAATTTTGTCATTAGAGTTGTAAATGATATCGCTATTTTTTTCTTCACTAATTTTGTTTGATAATTGTTCTTGATCGTTGCTAGAAACAAGCCCTGTTAGAATGTTTGGAATTGGGGCGTTGTTTCCAACTATTCCATCGCCAATAATATTTTCATTATTATTCATTCCTATATCATTATTAAAATAGCTTGGATTGTTTAAATTATAAGGGTAATTAATTCCATTATCAAAATTAGGAATCATATAGCCATTTCCATAATTGCTATTAAAGTTTCCATAATATTGAGTAGGGAAATTCTCATAGTTTGGTGCAAATGGTGTGCCTTGGTTCATATAGCCATATGGCATTGCAAATGGTGCATAAAAATTCTGATATGCGTATGGATTCATATTGTTATAATTTCCATTGAATCCATTATATCCATAATTATAATTAATACCACCATTATATCCGTTAGTGGCATAAGGGGTGTATCTCATGCCGTTTACTCCCATATTATATGGGTTATTCATTGCGTAATTGGGAGAACCCGACCAAAAGTTAAACTCTCCGTAAGGTGCTGAGGGTGTTCCATTAATTGAAGTGTTTTCCGTTAGTGTTAAATCATCGCTATCAGTGCCAGAAGTGCTAGCAGTTTTTCCACTATCACTATTTTTAATGATATCCGCAATATTATATGTTGCAACAATTGCCGATTCAAGTTTTGCGCACCTTGTGTTTAGGGTTTCAGTTGCTCTAATAATATGACTATTGGCCAAACTAATGTTTTCACTATTTTCAGCAAGTTCACTTGCTTCATTAATATGGTTTTTCACGCTACCAATATTAGCCTTTAAATATGCGGTAGACTCTTTAATTATGTTTGCATATGAATTAATACTTTTTATATCTTCGCTAGATAGGTTAATGCTTCCATTGTATAAGTCGCTAATGTAAAGCATTATAACTGAGCGAATGTTCACTAAATCTGCTATTAAATTCTCAATTCTTTTAGAGCTTGCTTCAAGTGAAGTGTAAATATCTCCATAAGTGGTGTCTGTTTCAGTTGGAAGTGTGTGAGAGATTGCTATATCATTTGCGTAATTATCAATGGTGTTGGGGGATATATTTTCACTATTGATTACATTTTTTTCTCCATAATTATTTATGTTATTTTCTGCATTTTCACTTTTATATTGTAAAAATAATTCATTATTATTTAATTTGTTATTTAAAATTGCAGAATTTAAACCACTATCATCACTTTCTAAATCTTTGTTTTGTGAATCGCTATCATTTGGATTATTACTTTGCGTATCGTCTAAAATATCATCATTTTCTTTTAAAATAATGCTATTTTGTTTATTACTATCTGCTATGGCATCTTGATTTTCAATATTTGGATTATCGCTATCATCTTTACAAGTGCCTTCATTTTCATTTAGTTTTAAAATTAAGTCTGTGCTAGTGCGTGCAACCTTGTTTATGTTTTTATTCAAATTATTTGTGATGACATTAACGCTGGTGAGCATATTAGAATCGAGCAAGTCTAAATTGCCAACTGAATAAATAAGGCTTGATATTGTGCTATCTAAATTTCTTGCAAGCGTTTTATTTGTTTGAGTGCATCCAATAAAGAAAAAAATTGGAAGAAGTAAGTAAGGAATAATATATAGTTTTTTCATAAAATCTCCTTTTGTGTTAGTTTAAGAAAAATTTTTAAAATTATTTATTTTGAATAAAAATTTTTTAATGGCTAACTATTTTCAGTATAGGGGCTATTATGAATAAAAAATTAAGAAACGAAAATTATATTAGGTATGTTGAAAGAAAATCTCCCAAATCGAGCTGGTTTAAATCTTTATTTCATGCTTTTTTAGTTGGTGGCGCTATATGTGTGTTTGGGCAGATGGTAAGCGATATTTTAAAATCTTATTTTCCGTTAATGGATTTGCTAACTATTGGAGCGTGGGCAAGCGTTAGTATTATAGTTATAACCATAATTTTAACTGGGCTTGGAGTATTTGATAGGATTGCTCGTTTTGGTGGCGCTGGAACAGTTGTTCCAATTTCTGGCTTTGCAAATTCAATCGCTTCATGTGCTATTGAATTTAAAAAAGAGGGGCTAGTTTTTGGGCTTGGGGCAAAAATGTTTTATATTGCGGGACCTGTTATCGCCAATGGTGTTTTATTCTCTTTAATAGTTGGTTTGATATCTTTAATTTTTTAAAACAATAAAAACGCAAAATGTATAAATATTTTTATAAAAAGTGGCAAAAAACTTGAAAATATTGTATGTTTTTTAATTTTTAAAGGGGTGTTTATGAATAAAAAAATTGGTAAATCAACTTATGAACTAGAGCATCCTGTTTCAATAATTGCTAGTGGTGCTTATGTTGGAAGCAAGGAAGGTTGTGGGCCATTTAGTGATTATTTTAACAATGTTGCAATAGATGACACACTTGGCGAAAAGAGTTTTGAAAAGGCAGAACGAAAATTTTTTGAAATGTCTTTAAAAGAAACGCTTTTTTCTGCTCGACTAAAAATTAGTGATTTAGATTATATAGTTGGGGGAGATATTTTAAATCAACTTGTGAGTGTTAATTACACGGCTCGAGATTACTCATTAGCCTTAGTTGGGCTTTATGGTGCATGCTCTACTATGAGTGAATCACTAGCTGTTGCTAGCATTATGGTTTCTTCTGGAGTTGGGGATATTGTTGCTTGCCTTACTGGAAGCCATTTTTCTGCGGCAGAAAGACAATATAGGAATCCTCTTGAATTTGGCAATCAAAGGCAAACATATTCGCAATGGACTGCAACTGGTGCTGGATGCAGTGTAATTGCAAAAAATGGCGATGGCCCAAAAATAACTCGTGTTTGTTTTGGTAAAGTTACAGATTTTGGAATTAGTGATATTGCCAATATGGGAGCTGCAATGGCTCCTGCGGCATTTGAAACTTTAAAATCGTTTTTTATAGATACAAAAACGACTCCTGATGATTATGATTTAATAGCAACTGGAGATTTGGGAAAACTTGGGGCAGATATTTTAAGAGATTTGCTTAAAAAAGAAAAAATTACTTTAGGTTCTAATTATATGGATTGTGGACACTCGCTTTTTCGTGAGGAACAAAAAACCTTTCAGGGCGGAAGTGGTGCTGGGTGTTCTGCAGTGGTGTTTAACACCTATATTATGGAAAAATTGAAGAACAAAGAATTTAAAAAAGTGTTGCTTGTGGCAACGGGGGCTCTTATGAGCACAACTTTAAACCAACAAGGTGAAACTATTCCTTGCATTGCTCATTTAGTTCAAATAGAAAACTAGAATTATTTTTAAGCAAAAGTTTAAAGTTTAATGCAAAAATAAACATCTAAATTTAAAAGTTGAACTTTATGTAATATTTAGCGAATAATAAAAAAAAGAAAAAATATATATAAATTTTAGCCAAAATGTTAAAGGAGAAATAAAAAATGATTACATCACTTCTTATGTATTTAAAAGTGCTTTTAGTGGGTGGCACAATTTGTATGATAGGAGAAATTATAATTATAACAACAAAACTTACACCTGCAAGAATATTAGTTGTGTTTTTGATGATAGGGGCTGTTTTAGGTGGTTTTAATGTTTACCAATATATAATAGAGTGGGCTGGTGCGGGCGCAACTATTCCAATAACTGGGTTTGGTGCAGGGCTTGCAAGAGGGGCTATTATTGGTGCTAAAACCAATGGACTTTTTGGTGCATTAGGGGGTGGGCTTATTGCAACAAGCGTTGGAATTGCAGTGTCTATAGGGCTTAGTTATTTAATTGCATTTTTCACAAATAGCAAAACTAAAAAGAACTAGTTAATTTTATGTATTAAAATAAACGATAAGAAATAATGTTTTTAAGCTAGTATCAAATACAACTGCATAAAAACCTAGCAGTATTTAGCAAAAAGATAAAAATATCAAAAATAGATTTTTCCAAATTATAAGAAAAATAAATAACAAAGAGCCTATGGTTTTATAAGGGCTCTTTGTTTTATTTTTAATCGATTTTTAATATAATTTTGTATGAAGAAAAAAAGTGCAACCTTTAAAGTGGTAAATTTGAATAAACGAAAAACTGCTTTAAAAGGAATTATTGTGTTTTTGGCAATATTTATTACATTATCGCTTTATATGCACTTTATTGCAACGCCACTAATAATAAAATCGGCTGAAGCGCAAATAAAGGTTTATGCAGATAGGGCTGTGATAAGTGCTGTTAGTGATGCCATGAACAGAAATATTACTTACGACGATTTAATTCATATAGTAACTGATTCTTCTGGGAAAATTAGTATGATACAGGCTAATTCTATTCAAATAAACACACTTAGTAAAATAATTGGCAAAAATGCTATTGATAATTTAAATTTAAAATCAAAACTCGCCGTTTTAGTTTCTATTGGTGCGTTTACAGGAGTTCCAGCGTTATCGGGCATTGGGCCAAAAATTCCTTTTAATATTCAGCCTTATGGAGATGCAAACTGTGTGTTTGAAAGTAAGTTTTTGCAGGCAGGCATAAACCAAACACAGCATAAAATCTATTTAAATGTTAATTGTGAAATTAGTGCCGTGTTGCCATTTAAAAAAATAGTTGTGAATTCTTCCAGTGATGTTTTGATTTGTGAAAGCGTTATAATTGGCGATATTCCAAGCACCTATTTAAGATCTTCAAACCTAACAGATATGCTTGCACTAGTTCCATAAGTAAAACACTTGAAAATTTAATTTTGGTGTGTTAAAATGCTGTGTGGTGAAATTATGATAAATTTAGATAACGCAAGCACAACAAAACCATATAATGAAGTTGTAAATGAAATTGCTTTAAGTTTAACTGAAGATTATTTAAACATGGGAGCAAAATATTCACAGGCAAAAATTATAGAGAAAAAAACAAATTTAATAAGAACCAACTTTTTAAAAGCTATTAATGCAAAGGATGGCGATATTATTTTTTGCCCAAGTGCAACAAGTGCAAACAACTTAATTTTAAGAAGTATTAATATTAAAAATGGTGGCAGAATTTTAATTTCAGAAGGCGAACATTCTTCTGTTTATGAAACTAGTAAAGAACTTATAAGGCAAGGCGCAAAACTAGATTATATTCCACTAACTAAAAATGGGCAAGTAGATATAGAAAAATTTAAAACAATGCTTTCAGAAGATGTGTGTTTTGTGTCTACAATATTGGTGTCTAATGAAACTGGAGCAATTAATAATTTAAAAGAAATTGTAAAAATTGCAAAACAAATAAATCCTAAATGTTTGGTGCATACTGATGCGGTGCAGGCACTAGGAAAAATTAAAATAGATGCTCAGGATTTGGGTGTGGATTTTATAACCATTTCTGCACATAAAATATATGGCCCAAAAGGTATTGGTGCATTATATGCTAAAAATATAGAATTTTTAAAACCTCTTATTTTTGGTGGCGGGCAAGAATATAATCTTGTTTCTGGAACAGAAAATTTTGCTTATATTTCAGGGTTTAACACTGCTTTAAAACTCACCACACTTAAACAAGAAGAAAACTATAAAATAGTTAAAAGCTATAAAGAAGAATTTTTATCGGCACTAAATGCCTATAAAGTGAATTATATTATCAATTCTCCAGAAGAAAACTGCTCGCCATATATTTTAAATTTAAGTTTTAAAAATGTAAGGGGAGAGGTGCTTCTTCACGCTTTAAGCCAAATGGATATTCTAATTGCAAATGGCTCGGCTTGTTCATCTAAAAAAAGGGGCAATAGAGTGCTTGAAGCGATGGGTAAAAATAAAGATGAAATTGATGGTGCGGTGCGAATTTCGTTTAGTCCGTATGAAAAATACGATTTTAATTATATTGCATCGTGCTTTTATAATGTAATTGAACAAATTAAATATTAAGGAAAAATACAAATGGAAAAAGTTATATTAATTAGATATTGTGAGATTCATTTAAAAGGAAAAAACAGAAGTTTTTTTGAAAACTTACTTTTAAACAACATCAAAACAGCATTAAAGAATTTTAATTTAAAAGTAACAAAAACACCAGCAAGATATATCGTTAGTGAGTTTAATGAAAATGATGAAAGTGAAATTATAGAAATTTTAAAATGTATTCCGGGCATTTTCTCATTTTCTAGGGCAACAAAAATAAAAACAGATTTGCATGAGATTGAAAAACTTTCAATTGCTTTAATGCAAGATAAAAAAGGCACATTTAAAGTGAACACTAATCGTGCAGATAAAACTGTTGCCTTAAATTCTATGGAAATTTCAAGAGAAATTGGTGGAAAAATTTTAGCATCAAATAAAAACTTAACTGTTGATGTGCATGAACCTAACTTTAGCGTGAGTATTGATATTCGTGAAAATGGCGAAACTTTTGTTTTCACTGATTCAATTTTAGGTGTTGGCGGTATGCCAGTGGGCTCTAGTGGAAAGGCTCTTTTGCTTTTATCTGGGGGAATAGATAGCCCTGTGGCTGGATATATGATGGCAAAAAGGGGAACTGAAATTTCAGCAGTCCATTTTCATAGTTTTCCGTTTACTAGCCCAGAAGCAAAAGAAAAGGTGATAACACTTGCAAATAAACTAAAAAAATATGCTGGCAAAATTAATCTTTATGTGGTTAGCGTAACGAATATTCAAAAAGAAATTCATAAAAATTGCCATGAATCTTATATGATAACGCTTTTAAGAAGGTGTATGTTTAAGATTGCCGAAAGACTTTGCAAGGAAAAAGGGCTAGATATGATTGTAACGGGCGAAAGTTTAGGGCAGGTTGCCAGCCAAACAATAGAATCGATTAAAGTGGTTGAAAGTGTGGTTGAAAGCACACCAGTTTTAAGGCCACTTATTGCATTTGATAAAAATGAAACAATTTTAATTAGCAAAAAGATAGACACATTTAAAACAAGCACTCTTCCATTTGAAGATTGTTGCACTGTGTTTTTGCCAGATGCTCCAATTATAAAACCAAAACTAGAGAAGGTTTTAATTGAAGAAAGTAAAATTGATGCAGAAAACCTTATAAAGGAAGCAATGCAAAATATTGAATTAATTGAAATTTAATAAATAATAAAAAACACCCCTAAAATTTGGGGGTGTTTTTTATGTGTAAAATATTTTCACCAAGTTGCTTAAAATTTGAGTGCCCATATAATTGGTTTCTATCACAAAATATTCTAAAATACTGTTTTTCAAAGCGAGTGAATCTAAAAAGAAATATGCTTGCCCTGTGCCATTAGTTTTGGCTATTTCTTCGCCGTTTCGATAAATAATGTAAGAACTTTCTTTGTTTGTTTTAAATGTTATTTTAGGGATATTATTTTCTAGTTTTGCCTCAATTTCTAGTGGCTCACTAACTTGGTTTATTGGTGGTAAAAAGTTTTCATTAAAATTTTCTAATTTTAAAAATTCATTAGGAGTTTCACTAGTGGCAAGCACAACTTTATGCTCGGTTTCTAAAATATGAGTGTCGATATTTTTTTGTGTGATGCCATGAGGGACGGTAAATTCTGGAGGCGATTTTTTTGTGTATAAATTCTGTAAAACTTGCTTGTTATAAATAGCAGGGAAAGTTGCACCATTAACTCTTTTCGGCATTGGCTTATCGCTAGAAAAAATATGGCTAATTATTGTGTGGGCAGGGGTGTAAGAAACGCAATAAGCATCAGTGTTGTCGCTAGAATTAATGGCTCCAACGGTGCCTGTTTTAGAGGCAACACTATATCCTAAATCTCCTATTCTTTTTGCCGTTCCAGATGTTGTGGTTTCTTTAAGCATATCTGTTAGTAGATATGCCGTTTCTGGCGAGCAGGCAAAAGAAGATGTGCTAGGTTTTTCATAAATAATATCTCCATTTTTATTTTCAATTTTCAAAATAAAAGATGGGGGGAAATATTGCCCAGTGTTAGCGAGTGTCATATATGCACCAGCTAATTCTAAATCACTAAGCCCATTTTTTGTTGCCCCTAAACTTAATGCAAGATTTGCATCTTCGTCTGTTAGCCCCAAGCCAAAATTATTGCCAAAATCAACGCTTTTTTGTGGCGAAATCATTTCCATAACTTTAACGGCAGGAATATTTAATGATTTAATTAACGCTTCTTTTGCGCTAACATAGCCATGATATTTGTTATCTGCATTATTAGGCGAATATCCATTTATGTTAATTTCTTCATCTAAAATTAAACTAGATGGGTAAATTTTTCCACTTTCAATAGCAGGAGCATACACGCAAATAGGCTTTAAAACAGAGCCTGATTGTCGTTTAATGTTTTCTATCGTTTCATGAGAATTTGAAGCATAGGCAATAACAAGATGTGAGTTGTTATCTAAAACTATAATTGAAGAATTTGGATTGTTATTTTCTTCTGTGTTCATTATATTTTCATTTTTAATTAGCGAGTCTATTTCACTTTGCATAGATGCATTAAAATTTGTGTAAATTTTGTAATTAGATGCAACAAAATTATTTTCTTGCAAATTTAAAATCTTTTTGGCTTCACTAACAACATTTCTAAAAAACGCATTGTATGTTTTGTGATACGCAAATTCTAGTGGCTCATTTATTCTATTATTATATTCTTCGCTAGAAATATATCCATCTTTAAGCATTTCTTTTAAAACAAGGTTTTTTCTTGAAATTGCTTTTTGAAGGTTTGTTTGAGGGTTATATAGCGATGGGGCATTAATTATTGCCACCAAAAATGCACTTTCGTTTAATGAAAGGTTAGATGCCTCTTTATTAAAGTAAAAGGTTGAGGCATCAGCTATTCCATAGCACCCGCCACCAAAATAAATTGAATTAATGTAGAGTTCTAAAATTTCATTTTTAGAAAACTCTTTTTCTAGTTGCTTAGTAAGTTTTATTTCTTTCATTTTTCTTGTGATTGTTTTATCACTAGATAAAAAAGTGTTTTTAACTAATTGCTGGCTAATAGTTGAGCCACCTTGCTTAAATTTGCCATTTTTAATATTGTTTACCAAAGCACCAACCATTCTATGAAAATCTATTCCAGAATGTGAATAAAACTTTTTATCTTCCATTGAAATAAAAGCATTTATAACATTTTGTGGTAAGTCTTTAAGTTTAATGGTGCTGTTTCCGCCTATATAGTAAACAATGTTATTATTATCATCTAAAATTTCAGCGCCTCGTTTATTTTCAAGGCTTAAAGCCTGAGCGTTAAGGGTAATGCCACTAGTTACAGAAAAATAAAATGCAAAAAGACCAAAAACACTTGAAATGATTAAAGCGAAAAACACTAGCAGTGTTTTAAGTAAAATTTTATATCCTTTTTTTGCTTTTGTTTTCATTTATGGTAGTTTGTGCAACAAAGTGAAAATTATTTATAATTTTGACTAAATTTGACGAATTATAAAGCAATTTTTGAAAAATGACAAAAAATGTTGAAAAATTTAGGCTAAGTATTTATAATATAATTGTATTTTATTAATTATAAAGGGTGTATTATGAAGTATTACTATATATTAACTTACGGATGCCAAATGAATGTGCATGAATCTGAAAAACTTGCAGGAATACTTGAAAGCCAAGGATATTTATGCACTGAAAATAAAGAAGAAGCAGATGTTGTGGTGTTTAACACTTGTGCAATAAGAGAAACTGCAGAGCAAAAAATAATGGGCAATATTGGCGAATTTAAAGGTTTAAAAAAGAAAAAGCCAAACATGATAATAGCTATTTGTGGGTGCATGAGCCAGCAGAAGAATTATCCAGAAATGTTAAAAGCAAAGTTTCCTTTTATTGATATTATTTTTGGAACGCATAATATTAGTGAATTTGGTAGTTATTTAATAAAAAGGCTTGAAACTGGCAAAAAAATTATTGAAATTAGCGAAACTGAAAATATTTCTAATAGGGATAATATGCCTAAAAAACGCACGAGCGGAATAAATGCATGGATAAACATAATGTATGGGTGCAATAATTTTTGTTCTTATTGCATAGTGCCTTATGTTCGTGGCAGAGAAGTTAGCAGACCAAAAGAAGAAATTATTTGTGAAATTAAAAAGGCTTTAAGTGATGGTTTTAAAGAAATAACTTTGCTTGGGCAAAATGTTAATTCTTATGGAAATGATGATAGAGAAAAATTTGGAACTTTTGCCGAGCTTTTAAGTGATGTGGATAAAATTGATGGCAAGTTTAGAATAAAATTTATGACTAGCCACCCAAAAGATTTAACCGATGATGTGCTTGATGTGATAGCAAAAAGCAATAAAATTATTCATTATTTGCATTTACCAATTCAATCTGGCAGTAACAATATTTTAAAACTTATGAATAGGCACTACACAAAAGAAAGCTATTTAAATTTAATTGATAGAGCAAAAAGAATTGTGCCAGATGCAGAGTTTTCTTCTGATATAATAGTTGGATTCCCTGGCGAAACAGAAGAAGATTTTTCTGAAACACTAGATGTGGTAAAAAAAGTTGGCTATCAGCAGTTATTCACATATATTTATAGCAAAAGAAAAGGGACAGTGGCAGAAAAACTAGAAAACCAAGTGCCTATTGCAATTAAAAAAGACCGCATTAAAAGGCTAATTAGTTTAGAGCAAGAAATGGCATCTAAAATAAGTGATAAATATGTTGGTGAAATTGTTGAAGTTTTAATTGAAGATGTTCATCCTAAAAAGCAAGGCTATGTTGTTGGCGACACTTTTTTTGGTAAAACAGTTTCAATTAAGGGCGATGCTAGTTTAGTTGGAAGTTTTAAAATGGTTAAAATTACAAGTAGTAAGCTAACAACGCTTTCAGGAGAAATTGTGGAGGAAATATGCTAACTAAAGAAGAAAAAGAAAAAGTTAGCCCAATGATGAAAGAATATTTAAGCACAAAGGAGAATTATCCAGATTGTGTTTTGTTTTATAGGTTGGGCGATTTTTATGAGATGTTTTTTGAAGATGCAATTTTAGTTAGCCGTATGCTAGATATCACACTAACTGGCAAAGATTGCGGGCTAAGCTATCGTGCTCCAATGTGTGGAATTCCTTATCACGCAGCAAATGGCTATATTGCAAAATTAATTGATAATAATTTAAAGGTCGCAATAGCAGAGCAAGAAGGTGAAGTGGTTCCTGGAAAACTTATGCAAAGAAAAGTTGTGCGTATTGTAACCCCAGGCACAGTTTTAGATAATGATAATTTAGATGATAAAATAAACAACTATATTGCGTCTGTTTATAAAAATAAAAGCACAATTGGCGTTTGCTATGCAGATATTTCCACAGGGCTTATTAGAGCAACCGAACTATCTGGCGAAAACGCACTTTCGAGCCTAGATGATATTTTGTCTACCATAAAGCCAAAAGAAGTTTTATGCAACGAAGAAATGAAAATTTATTCGCAAAGTTTGCTTTCGGTGAAAATGGGTGCAGTTAGTGATTTTAGCATAGCTAGTTCACTTTATTTTTCATACCCAAGAGCAACTGCAAATATTAAAAAGCAATTTAATATTAAAAATCTAGAAAGCGTTGATCTTAAAGATGAAAAGTGTGCTGTTGTTGCCACAGGAGCTCTGCTTGATTATCTTGAAGAAACCCAGATGCAAAGTTTGTCTAATATTAAAGAGCTTAAAAAGCATTATAATTCACACTATATGCACCTAGATATAACGGCTAGAAGAAATTTAGAGCTCACAGAAAATATGAACACCAGAAAAAAACAAGGATCTCTTTTAGGGCTTTTAGATAGCACCAGAAGTGCTCTTGGCGCAAGAAAACTTAGGCAATATGTGGAAAATCCTTTAATTGTTTCTAGTGAAATTAATAATAGGCTCGATGCTATAGAAGAATTAGGAAACAATGTTCTTGCAAGAGAAGGCTCTGTGGACTTGTTTGATAAAGTGTGCGATATTGAAAGAATATGTGGCAAAATTGCTATTGGCACTGTTACCCCTAAAGACTGCTTTAATTTAGGTGAAACGCTTTCTGTTGTGCCAGAAATTATAAAAAGATATGGTGGTTTTAAATCTGTTTATATAAAAAATGCTGTGAGTAATTTAGTTGATGTTCATGAATTAACCTACACACTAGTATCGGCTTTTAATAAAGAAGCACCAGTAAACTATAAAGATGGCGGATTTATTAATAAAGGCTTTAATGAAGAACTAGATAAACTAAAAAGCATACCATCAAGGGGAAAACAGTGGATTTTAGATTATGAAGCCAAAGAAAAAGAGCGCACTGGCATTAAAAACCTAAAAGTTGCCTATAACAAAGTTTTTGGATATTATATTGAAATAACAAAAAGTTTCTATTCGCTTATTCCAGAAAACTATATATTAAAACAAACTCTTAAAGACTCTCAAAAATTTATAACAGACGAACTTAAAAACACTGAAAGAGAAATTGAGAGCGGTGGTGCGCTTGCTCTTAGCCTAGAACTAGAAATATACGATAAAATTAAGGCACAACTGCTAACTAAAATTAGCGACCTTCTTAAAATTAGTGAAGGCATTGCGTGCCTAGATGCTATTACATCTTTAGCAAGATGCTCTTTTACGCATAATTATGTTAAACCAATTATTAATGAAAATGTTAGTGAACTAAACATTGTTGGTGGCAGACACCCAGTGATTGAAAGTTTTATGCCATCAGGGCAGTTTGTGGATAACGACACTCTTTTAGATGGTAAAGAAAACAACATTTTAATTATCACAGGGCCTAATATGGGTGGTAAAAGCACATATATGCGTCAGGTTGCATTAATCACACTTTTAGCACATATTGGCTCATTTGTTCCGGCAAAAAGTGCCATTGTTCCACTAACAGATAGAATATTTACCAGAATTGGTGCTAGTGATGACTTATCTATGGGAAATAGCACTTTTATGGTGGAAATGAGCGAGATGAGCAATATTGTTCGAAATGCAACATCTAAAAGCCTTTTAATTCTAGACGAAGTTGGGCGTGGAACATCAACATTTGATGGTATGAGCATTGCCTATGCAATAATAGAATACCTTGCAAAAAATATTAAAGCAAAAACATTATTTGCAACGCATTATCACGAACTAACTGTTCTTGAAGGAAGATTAAGTGGGGTTAAGAATTACAGGGTTTTAGTTAAAGAATATAATGGCAGTGTTATTTTCCTTCATAAAATTGCAAGGGGAAGTGCCAATAAAAGTTTTGGTATTGAAGTTGCAAGCCTTGCTGGGCTTCCAGATGAATTAATAAAAAGAGCAAAAGAAATTTTAAATAGCGATGAAATTGCTCAGATTAAAACCGAAGCGCCTAGTGCTTCTAGCGTTAGCGATGTGCCTGCATTAAGCCCATGTGCGTATGAAGTGATTAATGTTTTAAAAGATATGGATATGAACACCATTTCGCCACTAATGGCTTTTGGAACTCTTCAAAACCTAGTGGATAAAGTTAAAAATAATTAAGGAGAATTTATGGCAAAAATTAATGTTTTAACCCCTGATGTTTTTAATAAAATAGCAGCGGGCGAAGTTGTTGAAAGGCCAGCAAGTATAATTAAAGAATTAGTTGAAAATAGCATTGATAGTGGTGCAAGTTTTATAACCATTGAAGTTTATGGTGGCGGAATTGAAAAAATTGTGGTTACTGATAATGGTTGTGGAATAGAGAAAGAAGATTTGCAAAAAGCCTTTTTGCCACATGCCACAAGCAAGATAAAAACTGCTGATGATATTAACTCAATTTTAACACTTGGCTTTAGAGGCGAGGCTCTTGCTTCTATTGCAGCCATAAGCAATGTTTGCCTAACAAGCCGTGTGAAAGATAGCGAATTAGGTGCAACAATTTCGCTTAAAGGCGGGCTTATTTTAGGCGTGCAAGATGTTGGGGCTCCAGTTGGCACAAAAACACAAGTTGAAAATATTTTCTTTAATGTTCCTGCAAGGGCAAAGTTTTTAAAAAAGCCAAAACAAGAAGAACAAGAAATAACAAACCTAGTTTCAAGATTTATTCTTGCAAATCCTAATATTTCGTTTAGGTATTTAGCTGATGGAAAACAAATTTATCAAACAAGTGGAAATGGGGAAGAAGATGCTTTATTTGCAGTTTATGGCAAAGATGCTATAACCGAAACAATAAAAATTAATCATGAACAATATGGTATAAAAATTCATGGTGTTATTGGAAAACCATCTTTTTCTAAGCCAAATCGCACATATCAAACACTTGTTTTAAATGGAAGATATATAAGCGCATATCAAGTTTCTTTAAGCGTGCAAGAAGCTTATAATGAAAAATTAATGAAAAGGCAATATCCATTTTATGTGTTATATATTGATATGCCAGCAGATAGCGTTGATGTTAATGTTCATCCAAATAAAATGGAAGTTAGGTTTTTAAGTTCTAGCAGTGTGTTTGGGGTTGTGTTTAATGCTTGCTCAAAAGCAATTGATAGTTTAGATGAGGTTACAAAAGCATATTTAGATGAAAGCAATCAAAAAATTTCTGCAACAAATAATGCTAGCCTAATAGGTGGTCAAACTTTAAATAACACTTCTAACTTCTTAAATGGCCCTTATAACAGTGAAACATCTAATATTTTTAAAGAACAGCCTTTTAATTTCGCTCCAAACGAAAGTGAAAATAATAGCGATATCCCTAATTCTTTACTTAAACAGGGCTTTAACAACACAGATAATATTGAAGTAAATGAAGATGTTTCTTTAATTAGTGCAATCACAAAAATAAATAAAGATGAAAATGATGGGGTGCACGATGGGTTTGGTTTGGGGTCTATTCTATTAGATAGCCTAAATCAAGAAAAATCAGCGCAAGAAAAGCCAAAACAAGAAGCAATGGGAATTAAACCAGAATTAAGAAAAATTGGCAAATTCTTTAACACATATTTGCTTTTAGAAGATGGCGAAAATTTATTTATTATAGACCAGCACGCTGCACACGAAAGGCTAATGTATGAGAAATTTAAAAGTAGCATAGAAAATGGCAGTGTGGCAGTTCAGCCTTTGCTTGTTCCTTATGTTTTAAATTTAAATGCAAGTGAAATTGAAATTTTTGAGCGTAATAAAGATGCAATGATTTCACTTGGTTTTGGTGTTGAGCCTTTTGGTGAAAATTCATATAAAATTTCTGCAATTCCAAGCATAGTGTGTGATTTAAATTTTGATGAATTTTTCTCTGAGTTTTTAAGCGAAGCGAAAAGGAATAAGGAATTAACAAAACTAGATTTAATTAGAGACCATATTATGCAACTTTCGTGCAAGAGCGCTGTTAAGGGTGGATGGGATTTATCACAAAGCGAAATTGATAGTTTATATAATAGTTTATCCAAAGAAAAGGTTGCATTATTTTGTCCACACGGGCGTCCATTAGTTATCAGGATAACAAAGCACGAGGTTGAAAAATGGTTCAAACGAATAGTGTAAATAAGCCTAAAATTATTGTTATAAGTGGCACAACTGCTATTGGAAAAACAGAATTAAGTGTTAAAATTGCAAAAGAAATCAATGGCGAAATAATATCGTGCGATTCTATGCAGATGTATAAGTATGCAAACATTGGCACTGCAAAAATTTCTAAAGAAGAAATGCAGGGTGTAAAGCATTATATGATAGATTTTTTAGAGCCAAATTTTGAGTTTAGTGCAGGAGAATTTCAAAAACAGGCATCTAAAATAATAAATGATATTATTAGCAAAAATAAAGTTCCAATAATAGTTGGTGGCACAGGGCTATATATTCAAAGTTTGCTTTTCCCATTTTCGGCAACTAGCAAACGAGATGAAGAGTTAAGAAATAAGTTAAATGATATTTTAAAAAATGAAGGCAAAGAGGCATTATATGCAAAATTAAAAGAAGTTGATAAAGAAACAGCAAACACATTGCATATAAATCAAACCGATAGAATAATTAGGGCGCTTGAAATTTATTACACCACAGGAAAGAAAAAAAGCGAATTAATTAAAACAGAACAATCGCCTTACGATTATCTTTTAATAATTTTAGTTGATGATAGAGAGGCGATTTATAATCGAATAAATAAACGCACAAATAAGATGATTTCTAGTGGTTTAATTGATGAAACGAAAGATTTAATTAATAGCCATAATGTAACCTTAAATAGCCCAATTATGAAAGCAATTGGATATAAAGAATGCCTTGAATACTTAAATGGCGAAATTAATAAAGATGAGCTTATTGAAAGCATAAGCAAAAACACTAGGCATTATGCAAAACGCCAAATAACATATCTTAAAAAGATAAAAGGCGCAATGTTTTTAAATCGTAATAATTATGAAGAAATTATCAAACAAATAAATGTTTTTTTAAGGAATGAATAAATGAATTATATTGAATCAAAAAATTTAATAAAAACACTTGAAAAGAAAAGTGCAAAACTTTTTGAAAAAATAGAAGATATTGCTCTTTTTAATGAAGAAAAAGTTTTAAAAGCTTTTCAAGAAGAGAAGATTAGCCTAACCAATTTTAATTCTTCATCGGGCTATGGTTATGATGATTATGCAAGACCAAAACTTTGTGCTCTCTACGCAAGAATTTTTGGCGCAGAAAAGGCATTTGTTAGCCCAAATATCACTTGCGGAACTCATGCTTTATATCTAGCACTTGCAGGGGCATTAAAGCAAGGTGATTTAATGCTATCTATCACTGGCGAGCCATACGACACACTTAAAGATTGCATAGTTGGAAATAGTTGCGGAAGCCTAGAATCTATGGGTGTGAAATTTGAGAAGATAGAAATGCTAGGAAGCAAAATAAACATTAACAAGGCTTTAAAAATTATTGCAGAAAAAAAGCCAAAAATGGTTTATATTCAGAGATCTAGGGGGTATTCTTCTAGAAACACTTTATCAATTGACTATATTGAAGAAATTATAAAAAAAGTTAAAGCTGTTTTTCCACAAACAATAATTATGGTGGATAATTGTTATGGTGAATTTTGCGATAAAAAAGAACCAACAGAAGTTGGTGCAGATTTAATGGCAGGGTCTTTAATTAAAAATATTGGCGGAGGGCTGGCGCCAACTGGGGGCTATATTGCTGGAAATGAAGAATTAGTTGAAAATAGCGCAAAAAGGCTCACCGCCCCTTCACTTGGAAGCGAAGTGGGGTCTTACAATGCTTCTTACACTCCATTTTTTGAAGGTCTGTTTATTAGCCCTCATGTTGTTAGTGGTGTTTTAAAAGGGAATATTTTAATTGGCAAAGTTGCAAAAGAGTGTGGTTTTAACACGAGCCCAAACCCAAGCACAATTCCTGCAGATATAATTAGAACTATCACATTTAATAATGCAGATAAATTTGTGGAGTTTGTGCAAAGCATTCAAAAGCTAAGCCCCGTTGATAGTTTTGTTGTGCCAGAAGCATACGCTATGCCTGGATATCAAGATAAAGTGATTATGGCAGCAGGCACATTTATCCAAGGCTCTAGCATAGAACTTTCTTGTGATGGACCACTAAAAGAGCCATATATTGCATATCTTCAAGGCGGGCTAACATACGAGCACCTAAAAATAGTGGCTATAAGCCTTGCAGAAAAAAATTTATAAGATATGAATTCACCTTTAAATATATAAAGGCAAAAATTGTTTGCTTAAAAAATAATATTGTTGTATAATTATAAAGAATTTTACTATAAAGGATTAAACTAAAAATGGATTTATTTAAAAAATGCGAAGATTTTACTAGAGTTGATGATTTAAAAAATGCAGGGCTTTACCCATATTTTCACTATGCAGAGAGTGGGCAAGATACCGAAATGATTATGGAAGGCAAAAAAACCATAATGATTGGTTCTAATAACTACCTAGGATTTACTAGCGATCCAAGAGTAATTGATGCTGGCGTTAGTGCACTTAAAAAATATGGTAGTGGAAACAGTGGAAGCCGTTTTCTAAATGGAACGCTAGATATTCATATAGAGCTTGAAAAAGAGCTTGCTGAATTTTTGCATAAAGAAGCGTGCCTAACTATGAGCACGGGTTTTCAAACAAACCTTGGAATAATTAGTGCTCTTTGTGGAAGAAATGATGTTATTTTATGCGATAAAGAAAACCATGCATCAATTTATGATGCTATTAAACTTAGTTATGCTCAAATGATAAGATACGAGCATAATAATATGGAAGACCTAGAAGAAAAATTAAAGCAAGTTCCAGAAAATAAGGGCATTTTAATTGTAACTGATAGTGTTTTCTCGATGACTGGCGAAATTTGCAACCTTCCAAAACTTGTTGAACTAAAACACAAATATGGCGCAAGACTTATGCTAGATGAAGCCCATGGTATTGGCGTTTTAGGTAAAAGTGGGCGTGGTGCTGGCGAGCACTTTGATATGGAAGATGAAGTTGATGTTATTATGGGCACCTTCTCTAAATCTTTTGCAAGCCTTGGTGGATTTGTTGCATCAAGCAAAAAGGTTATTAATTATATCCAACACAATAGCCGTCCATTTATTTTTAGTGCATCAATAACTCCTGCAAGTGTTGCTTGTGCAAGAAAAGCACTAGAACTTTTAAAAGCAGATCCTTCTCGAGTTCAAAATCTTAAAGATATAAGTAATTATATGCGAAGCCTTCTTAAAGGTTATGGCATTAAAATTATTGATGCAGAAACACCAATTATTCCAATTTACACTTATGAAGATAATAGAACCTTTAAAGCATGCACAATGCTTCTTGATCGTGGCGTTTATGTTAACCCTGTGGTTAGCCCAGCAACACCTGTTGGTCAAAGCCTTCTTAGAACCAGCTACACAGCAACTCACACTAAAGAGCAAATGGAATATGCCGCAAAAATGATAAAAGAAGTTTTAGACCAGCTTCCCTTTGAAGATAAAGAACTAGAAGCAAAAATAAAAGCACAAAATTAAATAACAAACAAAAAATAGGGGATTAACCCTATTTTTTATTAAATTCTTAGTTATGTTACATAGTATTATATCAAAATTAATATTTTCTAATTAGCCCAACCACAACGCCTAAAATAGTGCAGTCTGGAACAATAATTGGCTCCATTGTGTCGTTTTCAGGCTGAAGGCGAATATGACCATTTTCTTTATAAAAAGTTTTAACGGTGGCACTATCATCAATTAAAGCTATAACTTTTTGACCATTTGAAGCTGTGCTTTGCTTTCTAACTATAATTTGGTCGCCATCGTAAATGCCGGCGTTTATCATACTTTCGCCACTAACATTTAGAATAAATAAATCGCCACCAAACATAGTAGAAGGAAGTTCCACATAGTCTTTTTCTTCCTGTGAGTAGAAGTACTTGCCGTCGGGACCCTGCTTGCCTCCGGTTGCCTTGAGCCACTCAACGGCATGCAGTTGCGTCGTTTGCAGCAAGAGTGCA
>JAFSXW010000080.1 GCA_017443885.1 Clostridia bacterium
TCTGCGCTTACGCCTATTATGTGCCTTTATGTTTTGATATTCTTCACTATATTCTTCTTTCTCTTCCTGAGAAAGTGCCACTGCTTGTTTTCTGCTTTTTGATGAATCCACTATAACTAAAATTGCAACGGCAAGCATTATAACGCTTGCTAGAAACATCGTAATATAAATTACTGGCGAGCCACCATTACTGATTACAAACAATCCCACGAGCGCCGTTAAAATAAAGTAAACAATATTTCCAATAATAAGAAGCACATTGCTAAGCATCATAAGCGAAAATAGCCCTGCTGGATATTTCATTTTAGCTTTTAATTTTATTGTTGAATAAACAGGAAAATAGCAAACACCAACCAACAGTGCAATAATTAAAATCACAACCGTTGCAATTAAAAGCACAGTAAACACGCCCAAAGTTCCAGAAAGCCCTAAACTCATAGTGTTTGCCTCTGCACTAAATAGCCTATTTAGGCCAGTTGATGTGCCTGTAATTGATAATATAGAAGTCAATGCAAAAAATCCACAAATGCTAATTAGCATTATGCTAGCAATTAAACTCAAAATAAAGCTTGCACGCCCTAGTTTTCTAGATTGCTTATATTCTTTTAAGGGCTTTAATTCTTCTGGCTTTTCTCTTAAAGAATTTTTTAAAGAACCCCAAAAACCAAATTTCTTTTTTTCTTCATTAGTGTTGTTGTTTTGTTCTTCTGTTACACTATCTTCTTGTGGCTTAACACTTGCAGATAGTTCTTCTTTAATATCAGAAGCAGAAGTTTCTTGTGGTTGATTATTTTCTTCGTTAGTGTTGCTAAGAGCACTATTTTGATGTTTATTCTCGCCTCTTTCAATAATTTTATCTAATATTCCCATAAACTCACCTTCTTTGTTTAGTTTATCACATATATAAATTTTTACAAACTATTTTAAACAAAAAAAATAAAAGCCCCAGTTAAAAGGGCTTTTAAAAACAACTATTTTGTTTCTTTTTTCTTATCAGCTTTAACTAATGCTTTCTTTTCGCCATCGTAGTAGCCACAGTTTTCACAAACTGAATGAGCCATTTTCTTTTCGTGGCAATTTGGGCATTCTACTAATGTTGGGGCTGCTGCCTTCCAATTAGCAACTCTACTTCTGCCTTTACTTTTTGAAACTTTACATTTAGGAACTGCCATTTTAATTTCCTCCTACTTTATTTTATCTTTAAGATAGCTAAATGGGCTTGTTGCCCCAATATTTAATTGGCACGAGCAATCTTCTTCATTGCGGTTTTTGCCACACACTGGGCAAATTCCTTTACAATTTTTTCTGCATAGTGCCATAGTTGGAATATTTAATGCAACTATTTGGCTGATAATTTCATTAAAATCAACTAAATCGCCTAAAAGCATAAAATGCTCGTCATCATCATTTTCCACAATTTTTTCGTTTATATCTATAAACAAATTTTCTTCAAATGGTGCTCCACATTTAGAGCAAACATATTTAATTGGAACAATGATATTTCCTTTAATTTCCACACTGCCTTCATTATATCTAGCAGTGGCATCTAATTTTGCTGGCCCCATAAATTTATAGGGGTTGTTGCCCATCAAGTTTGATGGAAGCTCTTTTTCTAAGCAAACTTCAAAACTCTCACCAGCAAATGCAATTAAAGGTTTTATGTCTAGCGTGTTATCTGCTTTAATACTAGCGTGTTTCATTATATACCGCCTTTTTCATTTTGTCAATTATTTTTAATAAAATAATTCTATTACAAACTAGAAATTATATCCTTAGTTTCTCTTGCAATCATAATTTCTTCATTTGTTGGAATAACATAAATTTTTGTTTTAGAGTTTTCCGCTTCAATTTCTGAATATTCGCCACGCTTTGCATTTTTATTCTTTTCTTTATCTAAAACAATGCCAAGCCCATCAAGTCCTTTTAAAACATTTTCTCTAAATTCCCAGCCATTTTCGCCAACGCCAGCAGTGAAGCTTATAGCATCTAGCCCGCCTAAAACAGCCATATAACTGCCTATATATTTTTTAACTCTATAAGCGCACATATTAAGTGCAAGCCTGCAATTATCTGCCCTTTCACTCACTTCATCACTAAATGCAATTTTTTCGATATCTCTCATATCTTCACTAACGCCACTAACGCCTAAAAGCCCGCATTTTTTATTTAACCAATTAACGGCTTCTGCACTAGATAACCCTGTTTGCTTGCAGAAAGTATCAACCACTGTTGCATCAATATCGCCACTTCTAGAGCCCATAATTAACCCTTCTAGTGGAGTTAAACCCATGCTAGTGTCTTGGCATTTACCATCTAAAATTGCTGAAACAGATGAGCCATTTCCAATGTGGCAAACAATAAATTTGCCTTTTCTTCCAAATTTTTCTGCCATAATTTCTGAAACATATTTATGGCTAGTTCCATGGAAACCATATTTTCTAACATTCCACTCTTTATAAGCCCTTTCATCAACAGCATATCTATAAGCATAGTCTGGCATGGTTGAAGTGTGGAACACAGTGTCGAAAACAACAACTTGTGGGGTGTTTGGAAGAAGTTTTTGACAGGCTTTTATTCCTGCAATATGCGCCTCTTGATGAAGTGGTGCAAGTGGCTTTAGGCTTAAAATATCTTCAACAACCTTATCTGTAACCAAACAGCTTTTTGTGAAAATTGCCCCACCTTGCACAACTCTATTTCCAATAGCATTAATTTCATCTAAAGATTTTATAACGCCAGTTTCGCTATCTACTAGTGCCTTTAAAATATATTCCATGGCAACTGCGTGGTTTGGAAGGCTAACTTCCATTACTTTTTTATTTTCGCCCCATTTATGAGTAAACCTTCCATCTATACCAATTCTTTCGCATAGGCCTTTTGCTAAAACATTTTCGTTTTCCATATCAATTAACTGATATTTAACCGAACTAGAACCCGAATTTACAACTAAAATTTTCATATTTCTCTCCTCAATTTACCTAATTATTATACAAAACTTTTCCGTGTTTTGCAAGATTTATTTACTTGCCTGCAAAATAGTGATTGCAATTGCCCTAACTAGCTCGTTTGCTGTTGCCCCACGGCTTAAATCATTCACTGGTTTATTTAGCCCCTGAAGAATTGGACCAACTGCTTCAATGTTTGCAATTCTTTGCACAAGTTTATATGCAATGTTTGCACTATTTAAATCTGGAAACACAAGCACATTTGCATTTCCACCTAAAATCGAATTAGGGCATTTTGCTTTTGCAACACTTGGCACAATTGCACTATCTGCCTGAAGCTCGCCATCCACGATTAAATTTGGCATCTTGCTTTTAATAATTTTAACTGCACTTTTAACTCGTTCAACACTTTCATATCCAGTGTTTTCTTGGCTTTTAGTTGAAAACGATAAAAGTGCCACCCTTGGCTTTATCCCACATAAAGTTTCAGCTGTTTTTGCAGAAGAAATTGCAATATCCGCTAAATCTTCACTTGTTGGCTCTGGAATAATTCCACAATCGGCAAACACTAGCACACCATTTTCACCAAAACTGCTATTTTTTGGCATCTGCATTATCATTGCACTAGAAATTTTATTTACGCCTTCTTCAGCTTTGATAATTTGAAATGCTGGGCGAACAACATCGCCTGTTTTTAGTTTTAATCCCGCCACAATTCCATCAGCATCGCCAGCATAAAGCATCATAGTTGCAAAAACCATTGGCTTTAAAACTTCAATTCTTGCCTGCTCCAGCGTTAAGCCTTTATTTTTTCGCAAAGCATAAAGTTTATCTGCATAAATTTCACAATCCCTTAGGCTAGTTTTTGGGTTTAAAACAATAATTTTTTCGCTAACATTTTTAGGAAGTTTAGAATAAATTTCCACTTCATTGCCTAACACGATTAGTCGGCCAAGCTCTAGTTTTGTGGCACTAATTATTGCCTCTATAACCCTTGGATCTTCCCCTTCTGGCAAAACAATGCGTTTATCTATCCCCTTTGCTTTTAAAACAATTTTATCCAAAATACTTTGCGTTTTAAACATAACTTCCCCCACTTGCAATAGTTTATATTTTGTTGTAAACTATCATTAATCAAATTATACAACATTGCTTTTATTTTTCAAAACATTTACTAGGAGATTATTATGAAATTTTGCGCAATAATTTGTGAATTAAATCCACTGACGAATGGCCACCAATATTTAATAAACAAGGCAAAAGAAGAAACAAATTTGCCTATTCTAACAATTATGAGTGGTGATTTTTCGCAAAGAGCACAAATGGCTATTTTGCCAAAACATATAAGGGCAAGCCTAGCAATTAATGCTGGTGCAACTGCATGCTTAGAACTGCCTTTTTTTGCATCGTCTAGTGTTGCTGAACTTTTTGCACTAAATGCAATAAAAGCCCTAAACAGTCTTGGTTGTGTTTCGAGTGTTGCATTTGGGCATGAATGGGAAAATTTTGAAGATTTAAAACAAATTGCCTTATTTTTATCTAACCCCCCTAAAAATTTTGATGCTAAAATTAAAGAAGAATTAAAAAATAGTGGGCAAACTTACCACACTGTGCTAGAAAAAGCCATCGCTTCTTTTCTTCCAAACATTAAAATTGAAAAAATTTATAAGGGCGCGAACAATATTCTTGCAATAGAATATTTAAAGGCAATTATCAAAACAAAAAGTAGCATCACCCCACTGCCAATACTAAGAAAAGATTTTGGGCACAACACAATCAAGGCTAAACACAACTTTTTAAGTGCAACACGCATTAGAGATTTAGTTTACTCAAATAAAATTAAAAAAATAAAAAAATATGTTCCTTCGTTTACCTTTGATGCCCTACTGTCTAATAAAACACCAAATAAATTAGCTTTTGAAATGTTTTTATTAAATTCGCTTAGAAATATAGATGAAACAAATTTAAAATCTAGCGGAGAAAATTTAATTTTAGAAAAACAATTAATCAAAAATGCCAAAATATACCCTAACTTTAATGAGTTTGTAAACGCCACTGTTTCAAAACGATTTAGAGAAGCTAGAATTAATCGAACAATTTTAAA
>JAFSXW010000081.1 GCA_017443885.1 Clostridia bacterium
AAAAATTATTTTCTAGTGGTTTTAACTAAATCGTATTTTCCTTCGTAAAATTCTTTTGATGCAACTTCGATTGGTTTAACCCTCATATTTTGTTTAAAATACTCTGGTTGCTCTAAAAGAAGCTCTTTTGCTCTTTTTGTTACAACGGTGCAAAGAGCGTATCTGCTACCTGCTTTTTCAATAACTTTTTCAATTGGTGGATCTATCATTGCCATAAAACTAAATCTCCTTGTGCATATTATAGCACAAAACAAGGGGGTAAATGCAAGTGTTTTTTAAAATTTTTAAAAGTTATTAAATATTTTGCAAAATTTAATTAATTATGTTAAATTATTTATAGGAGAATTTTATTTTGTTTGCAAGTGTTATAGTAGACATAGCGTCTAGCCAAATAGATAAGGTGTTTGATTATATAGTGCCAGAAAGTATGAGTTTAGAAGTGGGCACTAGGGTTTTAGTGCCTTTTGGCAAAAGAGAAATTGAAGGGATTGTGGTAAAGATATCTAATGAAACAAATGTGATTAGCCACAAACTTAAAGAAATTATAAAACCTCTTGAAAACTTTCCAGTGATAACCAATATGCAAATGCAAATGGCAGAGTTTTTAAAAAGAGAATATCATATTGGCCTTGCAGATAGTTTTAGGCTTTTTCTTCCTAGTGAAATGAGGAGTGGAAAAGTTAAAGATTTAACTATCACTAATTTATTTATAGAAGATGAAATTAAGGCAAAAGAATATTTATCTAATTTAAAGGCAAATGCCACAAAGCAAAAAGGGGCTATTTTAAAATTGCTTGAAGTTGGCAAAATTAACCAAGTGCTTTTAAATAAGGAATTTGGGCAAAGTGCCGTTAGCAAACTTAAAGAAGAAGGAATAATAAAAAGTGCTTGCGAAGTGGTTTTTAGAAAACCATATAAAAATGTTATTTTAGCGCAGAATAAAAATATTGTTCTAACTCCTGATCAAGAAAGAGTTGCCTCTCTTATTAAAACAAAACCAGCAAAATACTTGCTTTTTGGCGTAACTGGCAGTGGGAAAACAGAAGTTTATATTAATGTTATTAAAAGTTGCATAGAAAACAATAAAGCCGCTATAATGCTTGTGCCGGAAATATCGCTAACCCCACAGGTTTTGGGTTCGTTTAGGGCTAGATTTGGCGAAAATGTGGCAATTCTTCATAGTGGGCTTTCTTCTGGTGAAAGATTTGATGAATGGAAGCGAATTTTATTAGGGCAAGCAAAAATAGTGGTTGGGGCAAGGTCGGCAATATTTGCGCCAATGCAAAATATTGGTGCTATTATTATAGATGAAGAGCATGATGGCTCTTATGTTAGTGAATCTCACCCAAGATACAACACATTAGAAATTGCCGAGTTTTTAAGCGAAAAGCAGGGAGCGAGTTTGGTGCTTGGAAGTGCAACACCAAGTTTAGATAGTTATAATAAAGCAATAGAAGGCAAATACTGTTTGCTTGAACTTAAAAATAGGGTTAATGCAAAACCACTTCCACCACTAAAAATTGTGGATATGGCAAGGGAAATGCGTGAAGGCAATCCTGGCATTTTTTCTAGGGCACTAGAGGAGGCAATTGAAAGAACTTTAAAAGAGGGCAACCAAATAATGCTATTTTTAAACCGCAGAGGGTATGCTTCGTTTTTGATGTGTAAAAAATGTGGCTGGGTTGCAAAATGTAAAGACTGTGATGTTAGCCTTGTTTACCACAGGGCAGAGCACGCGCTTAAATGCCACTATTGTGGAAATAGGTATAAAGTTTTCACAAAATGCCCAAATTGTGATAATGAAAATTTGAAAGAGGGGCTTCTTGGCACACAGCAGGTTGTTGAAAAATTAAGAGAGATGTTTCCGGGCGTTAAAATTTTAAGAATGGATAACGACACCACCACCACCAAAGACGCTCATGTGAAAATTTTAAATGAGTTTAGGGAAAATAGAGCGCAAATTTTAGTTGGAACTCAAATGATAGCAAAAGGCCATGATTTTCCACAAGTTACACTAGTTGGGATAATAGACGCAGATGTTAGCCTTCACCAAACCACATATAAGGCAACCGAGCGAACTTTCGAGCTTATAACGCAGGTGGCGGGGCGTGCAGGAAGGGCAGATAAAGCTGGAGAAATAATCCTTCAAACTTATGCTCCACGCCATTATGTTTATAATATGGCAATGCATTATGACTACACAGCGTTTTATAAAAAAGAAGCGAATATGCGAGAGGTTACATCATTTCCGCCATTCGCCACAATTTTTAGAATACTAATTAGTGGCGAAAATGAAGATGATGTGAGGAATTATACAAAAATTTTATACACAAAAATGCAAGAAGCACAAAAAGAAAATAAAGAAGCTTTTGTTTATTTAGGCGTGATGAAATCGCCAATAGGGCGCATTCAAAATAAGTTTAGATATCAAATACTAATGCGAATAAGAAAAGCAGAACAAAGCAAAATTAAAGATTTCATTTTTAATATGCTAGATGAAAATAAATCTCAAAATATTTTAGCATTTGTTGAAATAAACCCACAAAATTTAAGTTAATTTTAATAAAAGTGATTGTTACATTATGTTTTTGTTTAAAAGGAAATATTATTTAAAAGAAAGCGAAATAAGAGCTTATTATAATTTAATGGCAGAATCATTTTCAGATATGGGCATTAAGGCAAAAGAAGACGATTACATTAATTTAAAAACTGCCATTAAGAAAAATTTAAAAAGCCCACAAAATTTCTATTATTTTATATACAAAGATGATAAAATTTGCGGAGTGTTTGATTTGGCAATAGAAAATGGCATGTTATATTTGGGCAATGTTGTTTTTGATAAAGTTTATAAAGGCACTCATCTAATTTTAGAATTTATAATGTTTGTTTTATATGCCCCTGAATTTTATGATTATAACGAAATTTATTTTAATATTAAGCATAAAAACTTAAAATCTAAAAGCACATTTATTCATCTCGGTGCAAAAGTGGTGAAAAATAAAGAAGAAAGTGCTCTTTATTGCCTTAAAAGACTAGATGTGAAAACTTATATTGAGAAGAATAATAAATTAAAGAAATGAGTGGACAATATATCTGCTCATTTTTTTATTTTATAAACAAAAAAATGTTGTGCGGCTAATATAGTTTATTTGTAATTATATAATATATTTTAAATCGCTTGAAAAATAAAAGGCGATGTGTTAAACTTATGTTGGAGAAAACTATGGCAATAAGAAAAATTATCACATATCCACAAGATGAAGAAACTTTAAGAAAAGTTAGCAAGCCCGTAACTGAATTTGATGATAGGCTTGCTGTTTTGCTTGCGGATTTAAAAGATACAATGCATCACGCACAAGGAGCGGGGCTTTCTGCCATTCAAGTTGGGGTTTTAAAAAGAGTTTGCGTGGTTGATGTGGGCAAACGCCACCTTGAATTTATAAATCCAAAAATTATTAAACAATCTGGAGTAAACAGAATTAAAGAAGAGGGGTGCTTAAGCGTTCCTAATGTTTGGGAAATTGTGAAACGCCCAAATAAAATAACAGTTGAATTTTATGATAGAAATGGCGTTTTTCATACTGAAAATTATTCTGGATATGAAGCAAAGGCTATTTGTCACGAGTGCGACCATATGGACGGAATTTTGTTTATAGATAGAGTTGAAAAGAAGTAGGTTTTTATGAAGATTATATTTTTAGGATCACCAGAATTTGCAATTAAACCACTAGAAGCATTAATAAATAGTGGGCACGAAATTTTAGCAGTTGTAACCCAGCCAGATAGCGAGGCAGGACGAGGGCAAAAGCAAGTTCCTTGCCCTTTAAAAGTTTATGCACTAGAAAGGGGGCTTAAAGTTTTATCGTTTGAAAAAATTTCTAGAGATGGCGTGAAGGAACTTAAAGACTTAAAACCAGATATAATGGTAACTTGTGCTTATGGGCAAATTTTAAGCCAAGAAATAATAGATATTGCAAGGCTAGGCATTATTAATGTTCATGGCTCTATTCTTCCTAAATATAGAGGGGCTTCACCAATTCAATCGGCAATAATTAATGGTGAAACTGAAACGGGCATAACAATTATGCAAACAGAAGCAGGGCTTGATTGTGGCGATATTTTAAAGGTGAAGAAAACTTTAATTTACGATAATGAAACTGCAGGGGAACTCACTGCAAGACTATCTAGTATTGGTGCAGAAGCGTTAGTTGAAACAATTTCAGATTTTGAAAACAACACTATTTCAAGAATAAAGCAAGTTCACACAGACGCAACTTTCACCACAAAACTCACAAAACTTGGTTCCACCATAAACTTTAATAAAACGGCAACGCAAATAAACAATCTTATTCGTGGAAGCAACCCTTCACCTGTTGCTCGTGCGTTTATAAATGGGCAAATGCTTAAAATTTATAGAGCAAGAGTTCGTGAAGATTTGGAAACAACTGAAAAACCAGGAACTATTATTTATCCAACAAGTGCAAAACAAGGCGTGTTTGTGGCATGTGGGGTTGGGGTGTTAGAGCTTTTATCTGTGCAACTTCCATCTGGTAAAGAGGTGGAGGCGAAAACGCTAGTTTCTGGCAGAAAATTAATGGAAGGAATGGTGTTTAGTGATTATTCTAGCACCATCGTTAATAATGGAGCAAATTTATAATTTAACAAAAGAAGAATTATCTGAAAGTTT
>JAFSXW010000082.1 GCA_017443885.1 Clostridia bacterium
CACCAATGCGGGAATGGCTCAGAGGTAGAGCGTTGCCTTGCCAAGGCAAATGTCGCGAGTTCGAATCTCGTTTCCCGCTCCACAAAAGAGGCAAGTTTTATTATAAGGCTTGCCTTTTAGTTTTAAATGGCACCATAGCCAAGCGGTAAGGCAGAGGTCTGCAAAACCTTGATTCCCCGGTCCGATTCCGGGTGGTGCCTCCAAAAAATTTGCCTTACTACTAGTGCTCATCTTGCCGATGTGGCGGAATAGATTGGTAGCCACGCGCTGCCAGTGGCAGAAACAGTACGGCGGACAATCTTAAAGCAACACGAGTTTGCACATAGCAAAGCGAGTGATTGGCTTTAAGAGCCGACCCGAAGGGGCTGCCTAAACATAAAACTAAATAGGCAAAGATGTGTACAATTTGCATATAACGTGCCGATGTGGCGGAATAGGCAGACGCAAGGGACTTAAAATCCCTCGCCTCAAAAGGGCGTACCGGTTCAAGTCCGGTCATCGGCACCAATACCTTTCGGGGTATTTTTTTTGTGGATTTTAAACCCCTTGCTTAAATTGATGTGTTTTTTATACTGTTTATTTTAATAAATTGTTTAAAATTTTATGGTATGGGGTGCGGGTTGGCGCAGTTTGTTTTATTATTGGAAAAACTTTTGTTGGACAATAATAATTTTCATTAGAAAGAGAAACTAATGATAATAGCATTTTTGCAACGCCGAAGTTGCCGTCTATAATTTTGGTGTTAAATAATTCTTTAAAAATTGGCGCTATTAAAGAGTAATGCGTGCATCCTAAAACTATGCTAGAAATATTTGCATTTTGTGCATTTTGCGATAAACAAGTTAAAAATATCTCTTGTTTTATAGCATTAAATGTTTTAGGTGTTTGCTTTAAAAAATAGCTTTCTATAAGGCTTGCAAGTTTTTGGCTAGGGCATAGGATAATGTCTTTTTTATAAGGAGCTATTAATTTTTTAAATTTTGGTTGGTTGCATGTGGCTTTTGTTGCTAGCACTAAGATTTTTGCATTAAACATATTGCTCTTTATTGCTGGTTTTATTGCTGGTTCTGTGCCAATAAAAATAATGGTTGGAAAAATTTCTCGTAAATAATCTATTGCGCAAGAAGTTGCAGTGTTGCAAGCAAGCACTATTATTCCAATATTATTTGTTTTAATTTGTTCATTTATAATTTCTAATAAAAATTGGCGAATTTGTTTTGAGGTTTTGTTGCCATACGGAGCATTTTTGGTGTCAGCAACATAAATATATGAAAGTGTGGGGCAAAGGTGAAGGCAACAAGCAAGGGTAGACAAACCTCCTATGCCACTATCTATAAAAAGAACTTTTTTATTCATAATTTATTTTATGCAATAAATTTCCTCCTGGCAAAAAAAAGAACTAAACAAAGTTAGCTCTTTTTTTTACGATTCAATAAAATTAATTTATTTTGCTTGAAATGAAAAATGTATTTTAAAATTAGCATGCCTTGCACGGGAATTCCTATAAAAAATATATACCAAGGGTGTTCGGGGATTAGGTGAAGATATATGCAAACAATAGATGACCAAATTAAAATAGTTCCACACACAAATGAAGTTATTTGATGATTCTTAGCGGAATTTATTATAAACAAAATTAGTGTTGTTGCTGGAATACCCCATAAAAATAATTGCCAAGCATTTATTCCCTTAAAGTAGTTTAAATATATGTATGCAACGCAAATAATTGTCCAAATTTCGCAAAAAACAAAAATTTGGGATAAAATTTCTTGCCGTGTTTTTGCTTTTTTTGCAATAATAGCACCTTGGTCTTCTAGCATAGAAGATAATGGAACTTGAAAAACATTGCTAATTTTTTGAAGGGTTTCTATATCTGGAATAACTTCGCCATTTTCCCACCTGGAAACAGCTTTATCTGAATAGTCGATTGATTTTGCTAATTCTGATTGAGTGAGGTTATTATTTTTTCTAAGAGTTATTATATTTTTTGAAATTATATTCCTTAAATTTTTAACTTCCATACTTATATAATATCATAAAAAACCATTTAGTGCAAGAAAAAATAAGGCAATTCTCGCTTTGGTGGAGTTGAAAAAACGACAATGTCCGACATTTTTTGTGTTTTTGGGAAATTTTTTTTATAATTCCCTTTGTGAAGCTTGATATAAATTATATGATTAATTTAGAAAAACATACACAAAAGGGGAAAATTTTTATGAAACAAACAATTCCAATTTTTTTTGCAAGCAATGATAAATATGTGCCATATCTTGATGTTGCCATTTTATCACTAGTTGAGCATACAACAAAAGAACATAACTATATTATTACAATACTTAAAACAGATATTTCAGAAGAAAATCAAATTAAATTAAAAAAACATGAAAGAGATAATGTGAGCATTGTTTTTTATGATGTTAAAAATATGCTAGAACCTATTAAAAACACATTGCCAGATATGTTTTATTACACACTTGCTGCATATTTTAGATTATTTATTGAAAAGGCTTTTCCGCAGTATGATAAAGCAATTTATTTAGATTGCGATGTTGTTTTGCTCAGTGATATTGCAGAATTATACAATACTGATATAGGTGATAATTTAGTTGGTGCTATTTATGAGCAAAATACTGATAGAAGTGATGATTTTAGAAATTATGTTGAAGATAATATTGGTATTCCGTATTACACATACTTTAACTCTGGCGTTATGGTGATGAATTTAAAAGAGTTTAGAAAATTTAAAGTGCAAGATAGGTTTTTAAATATGCTAACCACTTATAACTTTGATTGTCTTGCTCCTGACCAAGAATATATTAATGTTATTTGCCACGGAAGAGTTAAATATTTGCCAACAGGATGGAATAAGCATAGTTTTCCAGAGCCACCAGAAGGGGAATTAAAATTGTGCCATTACGCACTTTCTAATAAGCCATGGCATTATGATGATGTTATAAATGGTGAATACTTTTGGAAATATGCTAAAAAAAGCGAATTTTATAATCAAATTTTATCTGAATTTAAACATTATTCTGATGCAGATAAACTGAAAGATTATGAGAATTTTCAAAATATTTTGGCTGGAATAGAAAGGATGAAAAAGAGTGATAGAACATTTAAGAAACTTTGGTTTAATAAAATACGAAAGGCGTCTTAAAATATGGAAAAATCACAAGAAAGATTAAAAATACTAAAACGCATTGACGAATATGAAAAACTGGGCAAATTTAATGATGATGTTGAAGATGATGATCCAGCAAAGCCGTTTTCTCCAAAAGATGTGGATTACACATGCAAAAAACTATCTAGCAAAATAAAAACTTATTTAGCAAACACTCTTGGAACTATGTATTTTGAATCCATGATAAAAAAACATAAATTTATTATTAAGGATGTTTTAGGAATAGAAAATGCAATGGCAGTTAAGGGTGGGGCTATTGTAACTTGCAATCATTTTAACATTAAAGATAATTATGCGGTTTATAGAAGTCTGAAACCCATTTTAAAACGCCGTAAGTTATATAAGGTGATTAAAGATAGTAACTACACAAACTTTAAAGGGGTTGTGAGGCTAATAATGCGCCATGCAAACACATTACCTTTAAGTTCTAGCTATGATGTGATGAAGAGTTTTTATCGTGGCGTTCAAACACTACTTGGGCGTGGTGAGAAGATATTAATTTATCCAGAGCAAGCAATGTGGTTTAATTATAAAAAACCACGACCATTTAAAGATGGGGCTTTTAAAATTGCAACTATATATAATGTTCCAGTTTTGCCTATGTTTATAACAATGAAAGATTCTGATATATTAGACGATGATGGATTTTTAGTTCAAGAATATTATGTTCATATTTTGCCTGCAATTTACCCAGAAAAAGATTTAAATATTACTGAAAACACCCAAAGAATGAAACAGAAAAACTATGATGAATGGGTGAGTGTTTACGAAAAATTTTATGGTATTAAACTTGAATATGGAAACTTATAAAAATAAAAAAGCCACACAAGAAGTGTGGTTTTTTTATTCGAATTTTTATTTTTTATCTAACTGCAACTTTGCTTCTAATTCTTATAATCATAAATATTACAACTGCAACTGCGGCTATGGCAATAACTATTAAAATTATTCCTGCAGCGTTTTGGGTTTTAGTGATAGAGAAACGAAGTTCTGTTGAACTGCGCATTGCATCTGTTAAAACGACTCTATAACTGCCTAAGTCGGAATAAGAAAGAGTGTAAGTTAAGGCATTTTGAGAATCATTATTGTAAATTGTGTTTTCAAATATTTTAGAGCCGTCTTTATAAACAGTGATTAGCATTCCGGCATCACTTGTTGCAACGCCTGTGATAGATAAATCCACAATATCAGTGGTGCTTTTATTATTTGTAAGTGGTGTTGAAGAACTGCCATCTGCTGTTTTTGCAATGGCTGAAATTGAAGGACGAGATTCGGCTATATTTAAATCAAAAGTGTTGTTATTTACGCCAAATAGGAATGCATCTCCTAAGCCTTCAAAATAGATGAAATTACGCATATCGGAAGTTGTTGCTGTGAATGTTTGACTTAAATTTTTTGTTAAAACCTTGTTAATTTCCACAATATCTTCTGCTTCTGGATAATGTTTGCCTTCAAAATCGTATTGAGAACGAACGCCCTTCAATAGTTGGAAACAAATAGTTTTATATCTAAAAGTTGCAATATTAGAATGATAATCATTTTTAAATTCTATATCGTAGAAATAGTTTCCGTCATCGGTGACAGTGGTTTGGATATGGTCGGTGTTTGATGTGAAAGTTAATGGTATATCGCTTTTGCTAACACCATAGTTTGCTATTGCATATTGGGTGTATGAGATTTTTTCAATGCTATAAAGATTATAAAAATCTAAAACAACATTTTTATTTGTTCGCTCTATTGGATAAGAAGTTGGCATATTGCTAGTTGCGTGATCAATTTCTGTTACAATATATGCTAAATTTCCAGCGGTATCTTGAGTTTTTGCCGTTGCATAAAAACCATTTAATTTGCTTCGGTTTACCACAGTAAAATTATGTTCTATGTAATTTGCATTTTTATAAATATTATATGAATCGCCTTCGGAATAAGTTGTTGGTGTGTTGTTTAAAGAAGAGTAGGTGGTGATAGTTTCATTTGCTTCATTTGTGGAACTGGTTTTTAAAAGACGATTTAAAGTGTTGTCGTAAATGCGAACTTTATACTCGCCAGATTCGATGAATTTTATTGAATAAATATTGCCATTTTTAATTGAATCTGTGCTCAGTTTACCATCTTCGGTTTTAATTGTTTTATTTCCAGAGCCTGTGTGAACTATTAGACTAGAAGATAAATTAGGGTTATGATTATTATAAAAATCTAGACCTTCGACATTGTTTTCAATTCTTATTGAAAATGATTGGCCATTATGCCAAAAATCAATATAAAGGCTATTTAAATTTGTGGTTAAATTATCTTTTAATTGTGCGTAATTTAGTTCTAATGCAACATAACCTTCATTAGCTGTGTCGCTAGAATATCCCGAATCATAAATTTGATTTTCAACTGGGCTTGAAATATTAGTGGCGCTATTATTTATATACTTTTTCCAATTAATTCCATAATTTTCATAATTTAAATTTGGTGCTTGATAAACATAAAATGTGTGAGAATAATCTGTTACTATTGGTGGTTCGCCAGATGCTAGGCTGTAAGACACTGTGATTTCATAAAGCATATCGCCAGAAAGGAGAGAAGGGATTGTTTTATAATCATCTTCGCTATCAAAAGTGATATTTTCTGTTTCTGGTTCTGTTGGAGCAGACTGTGTGCTTCTTACTAACGTTGTTGGGTTAATTTTTGTGATGGAAACGCTTGATTCTTTAATGTTTCCATCGCTATCTAGTTGTGGCAAAATGGTGAATGAGCCAACAACATAAACAATATTTTTTAAATCTTCATTTTTGTTCCAATCTTCTTCTGGCTCGGTGCTTGGAGTGATTGTGGAGAAAATTAGTTGTTTAAAATTATTTTCGTTTAGGCTAAAACCAGTTTGCGAAATAACAACGAAATTTAAAGCAGAAGTTAAATCTGTTTTTAATTCGTTTATTTTATTTTCACTTGCGCTAATTTCGGCGTAGTTAGAAATGGCGTTATTTTGCTGTGCATTTGAATTAATCAAAGGCGTGCTATATAAGTTCCTTAAAGATGAAATAAGTGAAAATAGCGAAACAAACATTATAGCAATACTGGCTATAATGCTTGTGAAATTAAAACTGTTTTTATGAAGATTTTTCATTTCCCTTTTCATTAGTTTATCCTAAAATTTTTAATTTATTTTAATAATTAAAGTTTACTTTGTGCTTATTTTATTTGTCTATTAAAAACTGCTTGAAGTAGATGATCCTAAAACGATAGCATTTCTCTTTTTAATATCATAGAAAATTGCTTGTTCGTTTAGTCTTCTTCCTGGAATATAAGGTGTTTCCATTTGACCATATTTATAGATAATATCTTTTAGTTTAAACGCAGGGGTTACTTGCGAACGGATTGGGAAGTATTGGAATATTTTTGTGATATTATCGCCAAGAGGAATTTTATCTAGGTCGGAAGCGTAAACAAGTGGGCGTGTTTGGAAAGAAGTGTTTGTGCTTGCACCACTTTTCTTGCCATCTGGGCCTTTAGATCCACTAGATTTACTATCAACTTCAATAGTGTAGTTGCCAAGTTCTTTACTAAATGCTTCGCGAGTGTCGAGGTCTGGTGTGCCATAGAAAATTGTTGCTTTGCAGTTGCCTCGAACAGTGGCAGAAACTTCTTTTCCATAAACATTATCAAGTTGGGCATAGCTTTGAATTGCCATATTTAAATAAACCCAACGAGAACGACCAACCGTTATCATTTTATCTAGTTGTGCAACTTTTGGCATGTTTGCAAACTCATCTAGAATATAGAATAGTGGGCGTTTTAGGTGTGCCATTTTATCGCTATTTGTTGGTTCGTTATCACGCGCTTTTCTAACAAATTCTTTATAACTTTGAGCAATACAAACAGATGCTAGGGCATATCTGGTTGCCTTTTCATCTGGTATTTTAATAAAGAATGCGGTAGGGCGCTCATCAAATTCGCCAAAATTAATTTGGTTGTTGCTTGTGAGAAGGCAAATTCCGTTATCTGCAAACATACTTAGTTTATTTGTAAGAGTGCTCATATAGCCATCTCTTGTGGTTTTTGCCTGAGATTGTGTTATGTGCACCGTGAGTTGCCTTGTTGGGCTAAACTGGCTTCTGCCATTAAAATATTGCTTAATAAATTCGAAATCATTTTCTTTATTCATTGCAATTTTATAGGCGTTATAAAAATTGAACTTATCAATGGTCATACCAAGTTTTTCATTTTCGCTATCTTCAAGCATTGCTATAATTATTGCTCTAAAATAATCACGAGCACCATCTTCCCAGCTTGATTCCTTTTCATTGGTGGTTGGGCAGATTGCCGTGCAGATATCTTGAATATCGTCATAGCACTCATCTCTTATTTTTGCTTTTTGTGCTTCAACTTCCATTAAAGCATCTCTTAAATTAGCAAATGCTCTTCCGCCAAATTCAAACCATTGAGTGCTATCTATTGGCCCAGATTGTTTTAAATTAGGGTATTTAGATACGGGGTCTTGAGAGTGTTTTAAAATTTTACGCTCTAAATGAAGCCCGTAATGCCAATGCTTATAAACGCTTTCTAGTGGATTCCATTGAAGGCTAGTGTAGGGGTCAACAAAATCAAGAAGTTTAACATCATAGCCACTTTCTTTTAATTTTTGGCTGTGATGAGCATAAATTTCGCCTTTTGGGTCTGTAATAAACATAGAAGGTTTATTTTTATATTCGCTGATAATTTGAACGGCTGGTTCAACAAATGATACCGTTTTACCAGTTCCTGTGGCACCAACAATTAAGCAGTGGCAATCGGGTGTTAGCCTAACTTTTAGGTGGCCTTTATTAAATTTTGCATAAAAAGGGATACCACGAGAAGAAATATTTTTAAGGTCGTTAAAATCAATGGCTTTAAAAGATTTCTCCATTTCGCTTTCGGTCATAAAATGTTGGTTTTCTAGTTTATCTTTTCCCTTCATTTTAACATCGTCTTTGCTTCCAATTGTTAGGTTTAAAAGCCCAATAACTAGAGCAATTCCTTCAATAACGCCAAAAGAAAGAAGAGTGTATTGATTTGTGAAGTATTGTGGGATTAGGGAAGCATCAAATGAGCCCGTTGAAATCATAACACCAAAAACAACGCTTAAAGCATAGCCAATAACCAAACAAATTAAAACATAAGCAACAACTTCACCAAAACTTGTTCCTTTTTTATCTGACATAAAAATTCCCCTTACAATTTTGTTTTATTTTTTTTATTCTTCGATTGCAATTATTGCGTAGAAAGGTCTGCTAGGTTTCCTCTAATTGCATAAAGGATAATAAGTAATGTTAGAATAACGAGGGCACCAATAACAAAACTAACCAATTGTTTTTGAACCTTTTTTCTATCGTCTGAACTTTCTGCCTTTGAATATCTTGTGCCCAAAATAATTGAATAAATTAGCGAAAGAATTAAAACAACGCCAATTGCATAAGGACCAATTAAATCTATAAATTTAAAAAGTGGGCCCGTTACTGCGCTATCAGCGCCAAGAAATGAGATAACGCTTAAATATAAATTTGTTAGCATAATTTTCCCCTTATTAAAAGTTTTATTATATATTTATAATAACAAAATCTAAATATATTGGCAAATAAATTTGTGGAGATTTTTAAAAAAGTGAAAAGTGAAAAGTGAATCGCCCTTTGGGATAGTGAAAAGTGAAGAGTGAAAAGTGAAAAGTGAAGGGTTAGGGTGAGAGTGAAAAAAAATGAAAAAAGTGGTTAAATTTATTTGGAGAGCAAAAAAAAATATGATAATATAAGTTTGTATAAAAAATTTAAGGAGAAAATAAAATGAAGTTTTTAAATTTATTGCTAGATGGTGCAAATAGTGCTGGTGAAAATTTAGTAAACAGTGCATACGAAACATTTAAAACAGTAGTTAGCTGGGTTATGCCTGTTATTATTGGTGTTGTTGGTTTGTTTGCAATTATTTATGCAGTTATCCTTGGCGTAAAATATGCAAAAGCAGAAGACACCGAAAAGCGTGAAGAAGCTAAAAAACACCTTGTTGCAGCCGTTATTGGTGTGGTTGTTGCACTTGTTTTCGTGCTAATTATTTGGGCTGTTTTAAATTCTGGTGCTCTTGAAAGTTTATTTACAGTAAAATAAGCAAATAAAAACTTATAATAATAATTAAGTAGAAGGATAAAAGGTTATAAATTTATAGCCTTTTTCTGCTTTCATAGGAATATGTAAAAAATGCTAAAAATTTTGATATTTTTGGCATTTTTTGTTTTAAATTATTTT
Source organism: Clostridia bacterium (assembly GCA_017443885.1). GTDB lineage: Bacteria > Bacillota > Clostridia > Christensenellales > UBA1242 > UMGS2070. The sequence continues at coordinate 9,442 of JAFSXW010000082.1, forward strand.
GAAAAAAAATCCCTATATGATATTATATAAATAATAAAACATAAATAAACATAGAAATTAAATTTTAATAAATAATAACACTAGGCAAATAAAACAAAATTTAGGGGAATGCAAGTGAAGAATATAATATTTTCATTAGGGGAAAAATTATCTGGCTTTTTGGCTAATGGTAATACTATTGATGGTAATATAACCAACAATAAATTTATTGATGTTTTTTTTGGTGGTATTTTAAGTTTTCTTGAGCCTATTGGCAACTGGCTAATGACGCTTGTTTATTTTATTGTGAAATTTGCCCTAAATATTATTGATTTATTGCAGTATTTTATTGAACGCCTAATTGGGCTTGATGTGTGGAATAGTTCAAGTTCCACGCTTGCAGATTTAACTAATAACGATATTATTTTTAAATTTCTTTTAAATGAAGAAGTTTTGCGTGTGTTTAGGGCACTGGTTGTTATTGGAATAATTCTTTTAATAATTTTCTCTATTGTTGCGATTGTGAGGACGGAATATAACAATGCAATTGGAGAAAGTTCAAATAAAAAAGCAATTTTAGTTAGTGCACTAAAAGCAATATTTTTAGCAGTGCTTGTGCCACTTATGACTATTTTTGGCATCCTTGCCAGCAATGCAGTTTTAGCGAGTATTTTAAATGCTATTAGGCCAGATGGAAATAATTTAACCATGGGTGGCCAAATTTTTGTTGCAAGTGCTTACAATGCAAACCGATTTAGAATTTATGCAGATGAAGATGAAAGAAGGGTTGCAACTTATAACTACACCTTTGCATATAATGTTTATTCTGGTGAAGAATATGATTACTATATTCCAGTGGGTGCTGAAAAAGATGCGGATGAAGTTTTTGTTATTAGTAAATTGCAGTCTGATAAGTTTAGAAATGGAGATAACTTAGATATAGTTAAATTAAGTTCTCTTCCAACCACAATTGATGGAGCAGTGGTTACGAGCGAAATTAAAAGTGATACAAAATTTCACACATTTTGTTCAGTTTTTGAAGCAATAAATCCAAGCGATTTTGGTGCAGGAAATCCTCTCA
>JAFSXW010000083.1 GCA_017443885.1 Clostridia bacterium
CCTCCTCCAGAGAAGCCTCCGCCACCAGACGAACCGCCAAATGAAGAACTTGAAATATTACTTGAAAATGCCTTTGCATTAGCTCGATCTATAACACTAATAGACCTATAAGCAAATCTATTTGCCCAATAAATTGTAAATAGCGTATCACCACTATACCAATCTGGATTTTCTAGTTCTATAAATTTAAACTTATCAATCCAAATACTGCTAACCCCTAAAACATAAGCGTAAGGCAAAATATCATAAAACAAGCTTGGATTTTCTTTGGCAAACATCCTTAGTTGTGGCTCTTCAACTTTTTTAATATAGTTTTTAAGCCCAAGCATTCGCCCACGCTTTAAGATAAATTCGTTACCAATTTCCGTCTCTGTGTTAAACTTTGGTTTTAAAACCACAAACCAAAATGTAATCAAAATAAGATTTAAAATTAGTATTATTTTGCCACCCACAAACCATCTTAAAGGAATTGCAGAGGCGTTAGCAAATCCCACATAATTTTTCACTTGCAAGTAGAGCATTATAACATTAAGCACAATACATGCCAGCATAAGCAAATCTGTGAAGGTGTAAGCACTTCTACTTCTTTTACTAAACATTTCATCTTCGTATTTCAACTCTGGCGACTTTTTAAGTTTTCGCACCGCACCTGAAATAGAAATAGTAGATAAACTATCGAGTGTGGCATAATCTGATGAACTAAATATTGATTCCATAAGTTTTTTCAAGTTAACATCAAGACTATCATCTGCATCTTTAAGTTTTATAAGCGTTGTTTTGCCATCTTTGTCTTCAATTTTTATATATCCATGACTTGCAAGCCACACAATACTTGCCCCAAACTGTTTGTTTGAGGTTTTATATTTCACCACATATTCAGCTTCATTTGGCATAATATCTTGTGGAGCCATTAGTTCCACAGGGCTTGGCACTTCATGACGCTGAGAACTAAAAAATCTAACTAGTAATATACCAATAACTCCAACAATAGTTATAACAATTGCAATAACTAATGGCGCTTTAGAAACTTGCTCATAATTAAAATAACCTTCAGGAGCAAACTGCCTTAATGTTAAACTTTCATAGGCATTAAGATTAATTGGCGCATTAGAAGAAATTGAATTTGATGTTGTTAAAAAATCGGTATATTCTTTTGTGCCACCCACTTCGCCATAATATATAGCGGGCTTAAAAGTTGTAAAATCAATATCTTTATAAAAAGCAATGTTAAAGCTAACATTGTTTATTTTCATTGAAGAATTTGTTCCAAGAAGATTTAAATAAAGTTCATCTAAATTATTAACCTTTTGATTATTCATTTTATAATTATATGAAAATTTAAATGAATAACTTTCGCCACCTTCATAATAGTTAGATGCTTTTTTTAGCCCCACCATCACATTGTTTGTTGGGCAATCTTGGTCGTTAGAATCGTTATATTCATTTAAATAAACTTCTTGCGAGCTATCTATCAATTTAAAGTTTGAAACCTTTGCACTATATTCTCTTGCTACCAAAGTTCCATTTTCGCTAGAATATAGTTTTCCATAATAAGGAATGGTTATTAGCAATTCGCGCATTCTTTCGTCTTCTTTCATAGTTATAGATATATCATAAACAATATCCACCGAACCATTTTCTTTCACATTGCAATCTAAGTTAAGGCTGTTTATTGTATATCTGCTATTTACTGCGCCTCTATAATTTTCATTGGCACACGAACCAAAGAAAAATGGGATAATAAGAATTATTACCCCAACAATAAGTGCCCAAATTCTTTTTTTGGTTAAATTAGTCATTAAAACTGCACCTTAACATTTTGCCTTTCAGCAGGATTTTCAATTTCATACATTGCTTCTTTTGTGTAACCCTTTTGCCTTGCAATAATGTTGCTTGGGAACACACTAACAAGGTTGTTGTATTCCTTAACAGTTGCGTTAAAGTATCTTCTAGAATTTGCAATTTCTGTTTCCATAGATTTAAGTTGATTCTGCAAATCTATAAAGTTTGCATTTGCCTTAAGTTCTGGGTATGCTTCTGCAACAACAAGTAATTGCCTTAATGCGCCAGTAAGTTCGTTTTCTGCCTTCACTTTTTCCTGTGCATTTTTAGCAGATGCAACACCACCTCTTGCACTTATAACCGCTTCTAGTGTTTCTTTTTCGTGCTTTGCATAACCTTTAACGGTTTCAACAAGATTTGGAATTAAATCAAATCGTTTTTTAAGGCTCACATCAATTGTGCTTCTGCTTTCATCAATATTGTTTTTAAGCCTCATAAATCGGTTGTAGCAAGAAATATACCACATAACGCAAACCACCAAAAGCAGTGCCACAACGCCTAAAATAATCCATAATGCTATCATAAAAATTTCTCCCTTTTTTAATTATTCTTATTAACTTAAATATAGAAAAATATCAATTAAAAGTCAAGCAAATATTGTGTAAAAAATTTTGATGTAAAATTTTGTTGAAAAATGACGAAATTTGTTATACACTTATTATATGCAAAATAATGATAATAATATTCATGCAAATCATAGGTCTAGGCTTAAATCAAAATTTTTAACCTATGGCATAAACGCAATAGCAGAACACGAAATTATGGAGCTGTTGCTATTTTTTGCAATAAAAAGAAAAGATGTTAATCCTCTTGCCCATTCTCTTGTGGCAAAATTTGGAAGCGTTAGTGGCGTTTTAAATGCCTCAAAAGAGGATCTTATGAAAGTTGGTGGCATTGGCGAAAAAACTGCTTCTTTTATTTCTTCTTGCGGAAAATCTATTGAAGAATATTTGCAAAATAAATCTCTTACAAAAAAGCTCACATCAACAGAAATAGCAAAAAGTTTTGCCAGCAAGACAATTAAAGTTAATTCTTTGGAAGAAATATATATTATTTGCCTTGATGGGTTATTTGGCATTGTTTCAACCACTCTTCTAGCAAGTGGAGATGAAACAAAAATAAAGCTAGATATAAATAAACTAACAGATTTTGTTTTAAAAGCAAAAGTTCCAAAAATTATTTTAGTTCACACTCACCCTAGCGGAAAACCTCTTCCAAGCGAAAAAGATATTGTGTTCACTCACTCTTTAGTAACCAGCTGTTTGTTTAACGATATTGATATAGTAGACCATATTATTGTTGCACCATCTTCTTCTTATAGTTTTGCCGAGCAAAACTTACTTCAAAAAATAAAAATGAGCGCATATAACGATATTCCCGGCATAAAAAAAATAAACACACTGGCATCATTCAATTCTAGTGGCTACACTAATTCTGCCAGTTGCAATGCTAGCAATTGACAATAATCACTAAAAGTAGTATAATTTTTTTATTAGGAGATTAATATGGAAAATATAGAACAAAATGAACAATTAGATCCAAGTTTAGTGCGCGAAGTTAGGTTGCAAAAATTAAAAGCCCTAAGAAATGAAGGAAAAGATCCATATTTATGCGTTAAGTTCGATAAAAAGCATAATAGTGCACAAATTTTAAATAACACTGAAAAATTTATAGATAAAAAAGTGTCTATCGCTGGCCGTATGATATCTAGAAGAATTATGGGAAAAGCAAGTTTTGCTCATATTCTAGACGAAAAAGGCGCAATCCAAATATATATTAAAAAAGATGATGTTGGCGAAGAAGCCTACGATTCATTTAAAAAAGCCGATGTTGGCGATATTTTTGGTATTGTTGGGCATGTGTTTGTAACACATATGGGTGAAACAAGCATAAGAGTTCAAAAAATAGAACTTCTTTCAAAATCTCTTCTTCCCCTTCCAGAAAAATTCCATGGCCTAAAAGATCAAGACTTAAGATATCGTCAACGCTATGTTGATTTAATTGCAAACCCAGAAGTTAAAGAAACATTTGTTAAAAGAAGCCAAATAATTTCTGGCATTAGAGAATTTTTGGATAAAAAAGGCTTTTTAGAGGTTGAAACTCCAATTTTAAACACCGTTGCTGGTGGTGCCACTGCAAGGCCTTTTATCACCCATCACAACACTCTTAACATGGATATGTATCTTAGAATTGCTCCCGAACTTTATTTAAAACGCTTAATTGTTGGTGGCTTTGAAAAGGTTTATGAAATTGGTAGGCTTTTTAGAAATGAAGGTATGGATATAAAACACAACCCTGAATTCACTTCTATGGAATTATATGAGGCCTATGTTGATTTTGTTGAAATGATGAATATAACAGAAGGCATAATAAAATTTGTAAACAAAAAAATTGGAAATGACGATGTTATAGAATTTGATGGCCATAAAGTAAACCTAGGCAAACCATTTAACAGAATGTCTATGATAGATGCCGTTAAAAAATATACTGGCGTGGATTTTAGCGGAAGCCTAGAAAATGCTCAAAAACAACTGGATAAAAAAGGCATAGAATATGATAAAAAACTAAGTTGGGGAAAACTATTAGTTGAAATGTTTGATAGATTTGTTGAAGATAAACTAATTGAGCCAACCTTTATTTGCTACTATCCTGTTGAAAATAGCCCACTAACTAAAAAATTCGCGGGCGACCCAAGGCTAACCGAACGCTTTGAATTATTTGTAACAGGCAGGGAACTAGCTAATGCATATAGCGAACTAAATGACCCAATAGACCAAAAAGAACGCTTTATTTATCAAGCAAAACAGCGTGCTGGTGGCGATGAAGAAGCAAACCTTCCAGATGATGATTTTGTAACTGCCCTGGAATATGGTATGCCTCCAACAGGTGGCCTAGGAATTGGTATTGATAGATTAGTGCAACTACTCACTGGCAACTATTCTATTCGTGATGTTTTATTGTTCCCAACCATGAAACCAATTAAATAAATTATACAAAATTATTAAAATACCACAGTTTTGTGGTATTTTTTTATATTTACTTTTAGTGCATAATTTTAATTAAATTTTTCATAAAAACAAAGTTAATGAATACACTTTAAAGAGGTTTTTATGGATTTATTGCGAGATAATTTAAATGATGTTCTAACTTTTGTTGGCTATAATAAAGAAGGGCTCAACACTAAACAGGTTTTAAATAGTAAAAGCCAATTTGGCACTAATATTCACGAAAAAGGCAAAAAAACAAGCATTTTTATGCGTTTTATTCGTCAATTTGCAAATTTTATGGTGATTGTGCTATTAATTAGTGCCATAATTAGCTTAGTTTTAGCACTTTTAAAGAAAAACTATGGCGATTTGTTTGAAAGTTTTATAATTTTTGGAATAGTTATATTAAATGCAATAATAGGAGTTATTCAAGAAAAAAAAGCCGAAGACACACTTTCACTTCTTGCTAAAAAAACAAGCAACCACACAGTTGTTTTAAGAGAAGGAACAAAACAAAAAATTTTAAGTGAAGAAGTTGTAGTTGGGGATATTGTTTTTCTTGAAGCCGGCGATATTGTTCCAGCAGATATACGCTTAATTAAAACAACAAATCTTAAATGTGATGAAAGTTCCCTTACTGGCGAAAGTGATGCCGTGTTTAAAAATGCAGATTTTATCGCCGATCCCAAGGCCCCACTTGCTGAATTGGAAAATGTGGCATTTAGTGGAACAAGTATCACCTATGGAAATGCAGAAGGCGTTGTTATAAGCGTTGGAAATAATACCGAAATAGGGAAAATCGCCACAGAACTAAATAAAAATATTAAAGAAAAATCGCCACTTGAAAAAAACATTGACAAAATTGGAAGAGTTATAACAATAGGCGTGCTTATTATTGTTTGCATTGTATTTATTGCACAACTATTATTTTCTAGTAAACTTAATCTTCTAGAAGCATTTTTAGTTTCAGTTGCACTTGCAGTTGCTGCCATTCCCGAAAGTTTGCCCGCTGTTATCACAATAATTATGGCTCTTGGCGTAGAGCGCCTTGCAAAAAAAGCTGCCATTGTTAAAAAGCTTGGGGCTGTTCAAACACTTGGTTGTTGCAACTATCTTTGCACCGATAAAACTGGCACTTTAACGCAAAATAATATGCAAGTGGTAAATATATTTTCTAATAATATAATCTCTTCAATGAAAAATTTTAATGCTAGCCAAAACAACTTACTGCTTCAGGCAATATGCGTTTGCAACAATGCAACCATTAATGAAAATAACCAAGTAATTGGCGATGCCACAGAAAGTTCATTAATTAAATTCTGCCAAAACATCAATTACAATTTAATTAAAACTCGTGCCCTATCACCAAGGCTCCACGAAATTCCATTTGATAGTACGCGTAAAATTATGAGCACAATAAATGAAACCACCAGTGGCACATACCTATTTTCAAAAGGCGCATACGATTACATTGTGGATAGATGCACTGGCATTTTAATCAATGGGAAAATTGAAAAACTAAATAAAGATTTTAAAAACAACATAATTAATGCAAGCCTTTCATTTACGAGTAATGCGCAAAGAGTAATTGCTGTTGCGTGCAAGCCAATAAAAAATTTTGAAAAAAACGCAAAATTTAATAAAAATAGTGAAAAAATTGAGCAAAATTTAGTATTTTTAGGCTTGCTTGCTATTTTCGACCCACCAAGAAGTGAGGTTAAAACATCAATTAAAAAGTGTAAACTTGCAGGGCTAAAACCTATTATGATAACTGGCGACCACCCAAAAACTGCTTTTGCCATTGCAAAGCAGATAGGCCTTGCCAAAAACGAAAGTGAAGTTATTTCTGGCGCAGAGATTAAAAACTTAAGCATTAAAGAACTGAAAAAGCACATCGAAAATTATAGTGTGTTTGCACGAGTTACCCCAGAAGATAAAGTTAAAATTGTTAAAGCACTAAAAGCTAAAGGCCATGTTGTTGCAATGACTGGCGATGGTGTTAATGATGCCACTAGCATAAAAAATGCAGATATTGGAATTAGCATGGGCACAGGCAGTGATGTTACAAAAAGCGTTGCAGATATAATACTTACAAATAACGACTATTCTAGCATTATTATTGCAATTGAAGAAGGACGCACAATTTATAAAAACATACAAAAAACACTGCAATTTTTAATATCAACAAATGCGGTGGAAGTGCTTGGCATTTTTATAACAACTATTATAATGAAAAATGCAGTCTTCCTTCTTCCAAGCCAAATACTATTTATTAATCTAATAACAGATAGTCTTCCAGCATTCGCTCTTGGCTTAGAACCGCCCGAAAAAGATGTTATGACCACCAATCCAATTAAAGCAAAAGAATCAATATTTTCTGGCGAAGTTGGAACAGCAATAATATATCAAGCATTTGTTCAAACACTTGTGGTTTTAATTATGTTTGTTGTAACAAACAGCGTTTATGGCAATGCAATAGCCAGCACAATGGTATTTTTAACCATTTGCTACATGCAAATTATTCATGCAATAAATTGCAAAACAAATAAAAGCCTAACAAAAATTAACATTTTTGCAAACAAATCATTTAATATCAGTTTTTCAATTCTATTTATTTTAATTACTCTTGTTGGCTTTATTCCACCACTTCAAACAGCATTCCACATAATTCCATTAAACATTGTTCAATGGTTAATAGTTAGTTTTGCTAGCATTTCTATTATTCCGCTTGTGGAACTATGCAAATTAATTTTACACTTATCTTTAAAGCGCCAACAAAAAACCGCCATTAGACTAGAAAAAAATCAGTTTAAAAGCGGTTAAAACTTAAATTTTTTAATATCACTAAACATTCACATTTGAAACATTAATGCGCAGTACTTCCCCGATTACTCACGTTAGAAACTTTAAGATTTAGATGAAAGAAAAAGAAAAAAACGAGTCTTGCGCAGGGCGTACTCATTGTACTCCCAAGCAAACAGACTCGCAATTTCTGTCCTATTTCGTTACACGTTAGTTTTTTACTTTCTCTATTACTCACGTTAGAAACTTTTAAATTGTGATAAAGAAGAAAGAAAACAAAAAGCCATCTGAATAGAGCGTACTCATTGTACGTGACTTTCAGTGGCTTTTTGAATTTCTGCACTTATTCGCGCAATTTAAAAGTTTCTATTTAATGATTTTAGAAACAACACCCGAACCAACAGTTCTTCCGCCTTCACGAATAGCGAAGCGTAATCCTTCTTCAATAGCAATTGGAGTGATTAATTTAACTGTCATTCTTGTGTTATCGCCAGGCATAACCATTTCAGTTCCTTCTGGAAGTTCAATAGAACCTGTAACGTCAGTAGTTCTGAAATAGAATTGTGGACGATAGTTGTTGAAGAATGGAGTATGACGACCACCTTCTTCTTTGGTTAGAACGTAAACTTCAGC
>JAFSXW010000084.1 GCA_017443885.1 Clostridia bacterium
ATGTTAGAGGAAAATGTTTATGGATAAACAATTTGAACCACTATTTACTCCGTGGAAAATTAGAAATGTTGAAATAAAAAACAGAATAGTTATGTGCCCAATGGGTGGAACTTCTCTTTTTGGCTGGATGGAAAGAAACCACTTTGATAAAGAGGCTGCAGAATTTTTTATAGAAAAAGCTAAAAACGATGTTGGGCTTATTATTCCAGGTATTGCACCAATAAGGGATTTAATGGGTGGAAGATGGCTTTATAAAAACAAAAAAATGTTTCGTGAACTTAAAGTTTTTATGGATGAAATTCATAAATACGGTGCAAAACTTTTTGTTCAACTTACGGCTGGATTTGGCAGGTCTTTTGCAATTACAGATATGCTAGTTCCATTTTTAAAGCACAAGGCTCTTGGTGCGCTAATTAAGCCGGTTTTAGATATTAGTTATATATGTGCATCTCCTAGCGAAATTGAGTCTAGGTGGGCAGAGGGCGTAAAATGTAGGGCGCTTTCTGTGAAAGAAATTGAAGAAATGATTTATGCGTTTGGGCAAACTGCAAAACTTTGCAAAGAAGCGGGTGTTGATGGTGTGGAAGTTCATGCCGTTCACGAAGGATATCTTCTAGACCAATTTACATTAAGATACACAAATAAACGAACAGATGAATATGGTGGAAATTTTGAAAACAGATATCGTTTCCCTGCAGAAATAGTGAGGGAAATAAAAAAAGAGTGTGGAGAAGATTATCCAGTTTCTTTAAGATATTCGGTGGTTAGTAAAACAAAAGGTTTAAAAGAAGGCGCAATTCCGGGCGAAGAATACGAAGAAGCGGGCAGAGATTTAATTGAAAGCAAGCGTGCAGCAAAATTTTTAGTTGAAGCAGGGTATGATATGCTTAACTGCGATAACGGAACTTATGATGCGTGGTATTGGGCACATCCACCTGCATATATGCCAAATAATTGCAATCTAGAAGATGTGAAGGTTATTAAAAAAGAAGTTGATGTGCCTGTTGTTTGTGCCGGGAAAATGCAACTAGCAGAAAGCGCTCGAGCAATTAAAAATAAAGAAATAGATGCCATGGGTGTTGCTAGGCAATTTTTGGTTGATGATAAGTGGATAACAAAACTTAAAAACAATAATTTATCAGATATTCAACCTTGCATTTATTGCCACAATGGTTGTTTTGCAATGGCGCATTATAAGGGTGTTGCAAATGATGAAAGTTTAGATGAAGCAAAACACATGGCAAGGTGTGCCTTAAATCCAACCACAATGAATGGCGGACGATTTAAAATAGAAAAAGCAAAAACTCCTAAAACGGTGGCAATAATCGGCGGGGGAATTGGCGGAATGGAAACGGCAAGAATTCTTGCTATTCGTGGGCATAAACCTGTTATTTACGAAAAAACAGACCATCTTGGCGGAGTGTTTATTCCTGCATCAGCACCATCATTTAAAGAAAGAGATAAAATGCTTCTTGCGTGGTATATTAAGCAGATTAAAGATTTAAATATAGAAGTAAAGTTTAATTCTGAAATTAAAGATATAAATTCTATTAATGCTGATGCAATAGTTGTTGCAACTGGAGCACTTCCAAAGAAAATAAAAATGGAAAATGGCGATAGAATTATTGACGCAACTGATTATCTTAGTGGCACAAAAGTTGGAAACAAAGTGGCAATAATTGGTGGTGGACTCACTGGATGCGAAATAGCACTAGATTTGTTTAACCATGGAAAAACCCCAGTAATTATAGAAGCAAAACAAGACTTAATGGCACAAAAAGGTTTGTGCCTTGCAAATTCATCTTATTTAAGAGATTTCTTTAAAGCAAAAAATGTTAAAGTTTATCTGGAAAGCAAATTAGATGGCATAGATAATAATTTAGTTAGAATTTTAAAAGATGATGGCACACAGGTTTTAGAAAAAGTGGATAGCATTATTAGTGCCATTGGTTATTATCCAAATCCGCTTGCTAATGAGTCAAAAAATATTTATCAGGTTGGCGATTGCAGAGAAGTTGGAAATCTTCGCACGGTTATTTGGCGAGCATGGGAAGTTGCAGAAAAAATTTAGCAAAGTAAGTTCGCTGTATAATTAAAAATGTATTTAAATACAAAGAATAAAAAACAACACCTAAGTAGTGTTGTTTTTTATCACAAACAAAAATAAAAGCATATATTAAACTAATGGAAAATTTTAAAAATTTTTTAATAATGGGATATGGAAAAAGTGGGCAAGCAGTAGCTCATTATTTAATTAAAAAACGCAAAAAGATTGTAATTTATGATAAAAATGCGCAAATTTTTAATAAAAATGCGCAAAATGGCGTAAAATTTAGCAAAATAATGAGATATAAATTTATCGATAGCGCTGATATGGTTGTTGTTTCGCCATCAATAAGTGTATTTAATAAGTATATTGTTTATGCAAAAAAAACCGGCAAAAAAGTTATTAGTGAATTGGAATTTGGCTATTTAATAAACAAACGAAAAAAGATAATTGGAATAACTGGCACAAATGGAAAAACCACAACAACTATGCTAGTGCGTGATATGCTTAAAGAAAAATGTAGTTGCGAAGCCTTTGGGAACATTGGCACTCCACTAACTTCTGCCTATGGGCAAAAACTAGATTATATTAGTTTGGAAGTTAGTTCGTTCCAGCTTGAGCTTATTGATGCATTTAAGCCAAAAATAGCAGTGATATTAAATATTGATGTCGACCACTTAGATAGGCATAAAACAATAGAAAATTATATTAGTGTAAAATTAAACATTGTGAAAAATGCAAGAAGTAGCACAATTTTGGTTTTAAATGCAGACGATAAGGTTATAAGTGAAAACGATGATTTGCTTAAAGGCAATAAATATTATTTTAGTAAAACAAAAATCGTTAAGGGAATTTATATAAAAAATAATAAAATTTACTTAAATATTAATCAAAAACCACAGCAAATTGCAAAAATTAGCGATTTTAATTTACCTTTTAACATAATAGATGATGTTTTGGCTTCAATTCTTGTGGGCTATCTATGCAAAGTTGATAAAAAAAGTATTTTAAAAGCACTGAGTAAATTTAAACTTGCGCCATATAGAATGGAAACAAAAGTTATTAATGGAATAAAAATTATAAACGACAGCAAGGGAACTAATATTCATAGCACTGTTAGTGCGCTAAGGGGGCAAAACAATGTTATTCTTTTGCTTGGTGGAGAAGATAAGGGGCTAAATTTTTCACCAATTTTTAAACAAAATGTAAGTGGGGTGAAGCAAATAATATGTTTTGGGAAAACTGCCAATAATATTTATGAAACTGCAAAAAAGTGCAATTTTAACAGTGTTTTGCAAGAAAAAAACTGCAAAAGTGCAGTTTTTAGTGCTTTAAACATGGCAAAAAGTGGTGATACAATTTTGTTTAGCCCAGCATGTTCTAGTTTTGATGAGTTTTCTTCTTATGCAGAAAGAGGCAAATTTTTTGATGAAATTGTGAACAATTTCTTTAAAACCTGTTAGTAACTTTTGTTTTTATTTTTATATTAAGCTATTAATTGTTTGTAAGAGAACAATATAAATTTTAATAAATTAAAAATTGTATCTTTCTATTGGTTGTTGTTATTTTAAAAAGTGTGTTTATTGTTTTGCTGTTTCTTGCACAGTGCCATCTTCTTGCTTAATTTCTTTATTAAAATTAAAGCCACCAATTCCTAGCCCTAGGAATAGAATAAATATTGGGAAAGTGTAAGGAATTGAAACTCCAAATATAGATGAAACAAAATATCCCATGGCACCCATTAAGCACACAAGTGTTTCGGTGCTTAATTTTTTAATCTGTTTAAAGATTAAAATTAAAGTTATAATAATTGCAGATATATAAAATAAACCAGCTGGCAAGCCCATAGTTGAAGCAAATTGCAGTGGCTCATTGTGTGGTCTTGATGCTTCAAGGGCTGGATTAACCTTCATCTGGCAGTTTATGCCTATTCCAAAAATAGGGTGAGATGCAATGTTATTAAAGCACTCTTTCCATAACCCCCATCTATTTGTGCCGGCTGTTTCTGCTTCAAGGCTTAGTGCATCTTTTGAAATTTTAAAAATGTCTTCAAATAATCCTATTATGCTTTGAATAAAATTGTGTCTTGGTAAATTAAACAAAAATATCAACAGGGCATCTAGGGCAGTTGCAAAAACAAATATTGCCCACATAATAAGTAGTTTCTTATAACTTTGTTTATCTTTAACAATGCTAATTATTGATAGCATTATAATAGATATTAAAATGGCAATTTGGCAACCAAAGGTGTTATTAAAGTAGCATGTGAAAACGAATAAACCAAAAGTGCACGCCCCAAAAATTTTAATATTTTTTTGCTTAGCGAATAAGAATATACTTGCACTCATTAGGCTTGCCATTGTGAGCATATAGCCAGAGTGGTTTGAATTAGCCCAAGGAAGCGTGAAATTAAAGCCCATAAACGAAACTGCTCTTGATATAAACAAATAATCAATAAACCAAAACAAGCAGAACATTGAGATTGTGCTTAAAAAGAAATATATGATAATTGTTTTGTAGTGTTCGTCTTTAAGCATAAATGCGCCTAAAAATATAATAGCATAGGCAAAATACATTATAAGGCCTTCATTTCTGCCAGGGTAATCAAATAGTGCTAATTTTATGTCGGTTGCAAAAAACACAGAGATTGTTGCCCAAATTAAAAAACACAAAAGCAAGATAATGGGCATAATTGCAAGTTTGTTTTTTTCTTTTAATTTAAATTTGCTAAAAAATGAGCGCTCATAAAATAAAAGTGGAGCAGAAAATAAGCTAAAAGCAATCAAAAAAGTGCTGAGATAAGTTAGCGTTGTGGGAGTTGTTGTTTTTGTTATAAAGCCAATAAAAAACATAAAAAGTGGGATTAACACAACAGAAAGCAAACTAATAAATAAACAGATTTTTGATATCTTTGTTTCTTTTTTACCTTTAAATTGCAGTTTTTTGGCGGAGTTTTTAGAATTTTCTGCAGTTTTTTCTTGGTTTTCTGCATTTATATTAATATCGTGCGCTAAATTATCTAAATTTTCATCTGATTTTAACTCTGGGTTGCTATTTATATAATTTGAATCAGAGCCGTTTAATAGTTTTTTCGTGTTGCTATCTTGTGTTTTCATAATTTTATTATAATATAAAAATTATACTTTTCAAAACAATTTATCCTAAACACACATCTAAAACCATCATTATTATAAAACCAAATATAAAGCCCCATGTGCCGATATGAGGGCTTATCTCACTTTGGCTATCAGGAATTAGTTCTTCACAAACAACAAACATCATTGCACCAGCGCTAAAAGATAAAAGCCAAGGCTGAAAGCTTGAAAGAGAAGATGCTAGGAAAAATCCAATAATGGCAAAAATTGGCTCAACAGATCCACTTAATACGCCATAAAGAAAGGCTTTGCTTCTGCTATTTTTTAAACTTTTATATGCAAGCGAAACAGTTGCACCTTCTGGTGCATTTTGAATGCCAATTCCAACAGCAAGAGCCACGGCACTAATAAGTGCTGAACTTTCTCCTGAAAGCATACCTGCACCAAAAACAAAGCCAACAGAAAGCCCTTCTGGAATGTTATGCAAAGTGATGGCAATAAAGAGTTTATAAAATTTTCTAATGCCATTGTCGTTATAATTTAGTGAATTTTGTTTTGGTATTAATTTATCTAATAGCATTAAAAATAATCCACCTAAAATTAGTCCAACTATGGCAGGTAAAATTTTAAAACTTCCCAAATTTTGGCTCATATTTAAAGCGGGAAGAAGAAGCGACCAAATACTTGCACTCATCATAATTCCAGAAGCAAGCCCCATTAAAAAATTATTCAGTTTTTGATTTATTTGCTTTTTAAATAAAAAAACGACGCAAGCGCCAAGGCTAGTCATAAAAAAAATAAAAGTGAATCCAAATATTATAAGTAAAATGCTAGGCATGGTTTTCTCCTAAAAAATGTATCACTTTTATTTTATGAAATTTATGTTATGTGTGGTGAACTATTTAACTTTTATTTAGGGTTGTGTTTGCTGGATTAATAGTTGTGTTTTGTGCTTCAAGTTCTTTTTTATCGGTGGTGTAGAACTTTATTATTGCAACAATTTCTATTGCAAGCATTATGCTTTCGCCAATAACGGCAATAAGCGAGCGATGAAGGCCATTGTATAGAATCCACAAAACGCTACAAAACAGCATAAACCATCTATAAACACCGATATTTTTTTGCCATAAGCTGTATGTAAAGCCAAGCCCTGCTAGAAGTGCAAAAATCTCTATCCAAGAGCTGAATGAAATGATTGAACAAATAAGTGATGCCACAACACAAGTTAAAAGGGAGTATATTCTATGAGTGCTATTGAATCGGTCGTCTAAATAATACCAAATACCACGAATAACTCCTATAAAATTTATAATCATTCCAACGCTTGCGTTTAAAAAGAAATAGTGAAAAATAAAAAATAGTGAGCAAGCAATATTAAATACGACAATTTTTGTTTTATTTTTTATAAAAAAAGTTATTGCCAAAAATGTGTAGGCAAATAGAGCAAAAACCTGAGATATAATATAAGATGTTGTAAGCATTGTGGAAATCATATTTATTAAACCTTATTTTATTATAAGATAAAAAATTACAATGGGCAACAAAAGTTTATAATTTTTAAAAATTGTGTTGAAACTTTTTTATATTTTACAACATAAAATGTTCTGATAAATTAAATTGATTTCGAGTTTTATTAATCACAAAAAAGATGCTAAAATGTAAAAAATGAGTTTAAAACATTAGTTTTTTTTATTTTGATGTTGTATAATTAAAATAGTATAATAAAGGAGGGAATATGAAAAAGTTTATACTAAGTTTAGTGATGGTTTTATCTGTTATATTTTCGGCAGTATTTGTGTTTTCTGCCTGCAACTCAAATAAAGCCCTTAAATCAAACGAGATAACAATCACAGCTAGCAATAAAATTTATGATGGCGAACAAATTGCAGTTTCTGCCACTAGCACAAGTGGAGAAACTCCAACACTTATGTTTAAAAAAGCTAGTGATCCAGATGAGGCAACTTCATATTTTAGCGAGGCGCCAACCAATGCTGGAACATACATCGTTGTTGCAACACTTTTAGAAACATCAGAATATAATGGTGCCGTTGCAAGAAAAGAGTTTGTTATAGAGCAAAAAGAAGTTACTCTTTCTTGGAGCACGCTTTCTGCAAGCGAACTTGTTTATTCTGGCAATGAAAAAACATTAACTGCAACAATAGAAAACGGTTTAGTTTCTGGCGATTCTTGTGATGTTGAAACAAGCCTTACTTCTGGTGCAGATAATGTTAATGTTGGCTTATTTACCTTTACGGCAGTTTTATCTAATAGCAACTATAAGGCAAGTAATGCACAAAGTGGCGAGTATGCCATTACAAAAGCAGATGCTAATGTTCAAATTAATCAGTCGCTAAATGGAACATATAATGGAAACGCAAAAGTTTTAAATAGAGATACATATATTCAAAAATATGGTGAAGAGGCTGTTTCTGTTAAATATAAAGTTCAAGGGGCAGACGATTCAACATATGTTGAAACTGCACCAATAAATGCTGGCAACTACACAGTTTTAGTTTCAATTGCAAATAGCAGAAACTATTCCGATGGCGCATGCACCAGAAACTTTACAATTAATAAGGCAGCTGGTTATATTTCAATTCCTAATATTTCAAAAGATTATGATAATCAAGATGCAGTGTTAAGTGCAAATGTTTTTGCGGGCGATTTTGTTGGCGGAGAAATCACAATTTCTTATAAAGAATCTGGGGCTGAAGACTTAGCCTACACAACAACTCCATTTAAAAATGCAGGCGATTATGTTGTGAAAGTTGAAATTAGTGAAAGCGATAACTATTTGGCTTGCTCAAACACTAGAAGCTTTACTATTTCTAAAATTTATCATCAAACTTTAAGATCAAGATATAAACTTCTTGGAGAAACAGAGTGGAGAGCAAATAGCACTTATTTTAAAGTTGGCGATACTATTGTTTTAGGGCTAACAGTTGGCTTCACTGATGAAGTTCCTACCCCTGGCGATATAACTTTTGATATTGTTGATACTTTAAATAGCACAGCACAAGGATATATTCATGATGGCAATTTATTAACACTAACTGCTGTTGGCAATGGAATAATTAGATATCAAGGATATATTTCTGAAACCACAAATTATTATTCTGCACAAGGCAATGGAATGCAAGGCCTAAATGTTATGAAGGGCGATGCTAATGTTAGCATTATTGCAGACATTTCTTGTGGCTACACTGGAAATAGTGTTAGCCTAACAAATGCTGGATATACCGTAAGCAACACAGAAGGGAATATTACTATTGAGTATTCTGTGAAAGATGCAAATAATTGGAGCACAACAGCACCAATCAATGTTGGAGAATACACTGTTAGAGTGAGCGTTAGCGAAAGCGATAATTATAATGCTGGCTTTGCAACTGCAGATTTTACAATAAGCAAAGCAAACCCAGTTTACACCGTTCCAACTGGGCTAACTGCAACATACGGGGAAACCCTTGCAGATGTTAGCCTTCCTGCTGGGTTTAGTTGGCAAGAATCTTTAACTAGAAATGTTGGTTCAGCTGGCGAGCATCACTATCATGTTGTTTATGATGACGGTAGTGGAAACTATAATGTTGTTTCAAACATAGAAGTTACTCTTGAAGTTTTAAAAGCAACTCCTGATTACACCGTTCCAACTGGCATAGAATTTGAGTATGGAGATTATATTGAAAATAGTGATGGTCTTCCTGCTGGTTTTGTGTGGAACGGAGGCGGGGAAGTTGGAGAAGTAGGCGAGCATATTTTCCTTGCTTCTTATAATCCAGATTTTGAAAATTATAACACTGTTGAAAATATTGAAATTACAGTTACTGTTGTTAAAAAACAACCATCAATTACTATTTATAAAAACCTTTCAAAACAATATGATTCAACGCCTGTTGAACTCATAAATGGCGATTATTATTGCACAAACGAAGATGGCGTAATTACTATTGAATATAAAGAGCAAGGTGCAGAGGACAATACCTACACCACATCTGCTCCAAGTGCTGTGGGCGAATATGTTGTTCGTTTGTCTGTTAGTGAAGATGCTCACTACAAGGCTTGCACAGAAACCGTGGAATTTGTGATTAGGGGAGAATCTAACATTATGCAAGTTAGCCTAAACCCTGGTCTTGAATTTGTGATTAATGAAGCTGGAAAAGTTGAAAGCGTTAATGCTTTAAATGAAGATGGCAATGGCGTTATTTTAAGTGTAAACTTTAAAGGCAAAACTGAAGAAGAAGCTATTAAATCATTCATAGATTATGCTATATCAGAAGGTTATTTAAAAGAAGGTGCAAATGAAGGCACTCTTAGCATTTCTCATTCTAGTGATAGTTTTAATTTAGGCGATTTTAAAACAGTTGTGGATAGCTATTTAAGTGGTAAAAGTGTAACAATTAGCACCACAACAAGTGCTATAGATAAAGATGCATTAATTTTGGAAGCACTTTCTTGCTTACAAGAATATACCGAGGAAGAACTAAATGAAAAATCTGCTTCTGAAATTTTAAACCTTATTGCTGAAGTTAGAGTAGAAACCACAGGCTTTGCAAGTGAAGATATTAAAAATATTTATTATTTAGCAAGAGCGCATGTGCTTCTTGTTTCTAAAATTGAAGTAATAAGAGACACTATTATGGCTGAAGATAGCGAAACTTATGCTGATTTAATTGAAAATTTAAGCGAATTAATAAACAATATAAATAATGCTCTTAATAATTATGAAGAAATATATAAAAATATGTTCTTAAGATCTTCTAGTCCATTTGTTGTTGCAAACTGCATGTGGGCAAATGCTAAAACAACACTTCTTAATGCTAAAGCTAGTGGAATGAGCCAGGAAATAATTTCCACTCTTGAAGAAGCATTATCTAACGCAGAGCAAGCAGTAAGTTCAGCAAAAGCAGCAGCACAAAGTGCAACTGAAGCCTTGCTTATGGTGCTAAATAGTGTAACCGAAGGCTTTGATGCGTTTGCAGAAGAAATTGAAGATTTTGAAAACAACTATGATGTTATAGACACAGAAGTAGTTGTAAATAGTGCAAAAACAAGGGCTTTAAGTGAATTTAAATTATACTTTAGTGAATATTTAAATAACAGCGTTTGGAATATTTCTGGCTTTAAGGCAGAAGGATACTCTAGAGGCGTTTATGTTGATTCAAACAAAAACAAAACATATTCTTTAAACATAGATTATTTAGTTATTTATTATAACGAAGAAGAACCAGAAAATAGCATATATGACGAAAGACATGTTTGCTATGTTTATGACGGAATTTTTACTTATGAAGAAATAGATGAACAAACACCAAGTATGGTTTATTTGTGGATGGAAGATAATGAAAGCCACACTTGCACAGTTTTAACAATGGATCTTATTCCTTTAGTTTTAACCGAAGGCAATAATATAAGAGAATATGTTGTGTTCTCGCCAATTACGCTTGAAGGAAATATTTTATATATTTTGGCTCAAAATTTTATGGGGCAAGATATAACAATTGTGTTTAATGACAATTCTAAATGCTATATGTTCGAAGGCTTACACACGCAAGAACAAATTGAAAGTGGAAGCTTTTCTCCATATATTTCTTTTGATTATATGGTAGATGGCGATACACTTATTATAGACGATAATGGCTCAGGCGAAGCCCCAACATTTAACATTAATGGAGATGGCACAATCTCTATTAATATGCCACAGGCAGAAGGCGAAATTGCTTATTTTCTATCAGTTAATTTTTATGCAGAAGAATATTACACATTCTCATTCAATGACAATGGCGTTGTTTATATGTATTATGGGCAACTAACAAAAGAACAAGTAGAAGAAGAGGGTGGAAATATTCTTATGCAAGGCACTTATGAAATTAATGGCAATATAATCACTATAAATGACGATGCCGAAACCTACCCAACATTTACTATTTTAAACAGCGAAACAGGCGAAATCGCCATTAACACAATGGGCGAATAAAATTGAATAAATAAAAAAACTAGGCGGTTGCCTAGTTTTTTTATCTTCTTTTTAATTATTTCTTTTTAAGCACTAAATTTAGGCATAAAATTACTGCACTAAGAGCACTAAAAACTCCGCCTAAAATTGCACCGATGGCAAGTTTTTTGCTGGCAAGAGAGCCCAAAGTGTTTGCATATTCACTAATGGCAAATGATGGTGCGATAAAGAAGAATACTGCAGAAACCACAAGCAAAACAATGCTTATAATGTCTAAAAGATTAGATTTAGAAACTTTTGCCATTTTTAAAGCCATAAGAATCAATGCGCATAGTGGAAGAAGATATGTAAGCAAGCTTAAAACAGAAAATGAGAATACGCTTAAACTTCCGTCTTTCATTCCAAAAACAGTGCTTATTCCATTGCCCGTGTAGTGAACTGCGTCAGAAAGTGTGCCCACAATTTTAACATTAGGCACAAAAATCATGCAAATAGCCACTAAACTTAAAACAACGGCAAGGCAATAGTAAAGATTTATCGTTTGCTTCTTTTTAGTCATAATATTCCCTCCTTTAATTAAAGTATACGCCCCTTTTAAATTTTAAGCAAATAAAAAAGCAATTGTAATATTATTGCAATTGTGCATATTCAATTTAAATTTTAATAATATAATTTGAATTACTTTAGTAAAATGGCTTTTTAAAACAGAATTTTTTGCCATAAAAAATTGCACGAACAAAGTGTTCGTACAATTTCCGCATAGCGGAGTGGGTGTTTTTCAATCCTACCCCTAAAATATATGTTGGCGGTGAGTGGGTCAAAATAAAATAGTTAAAAATTTAATTGTTTAGAATTAGCAATATATCGTCAATAGATTTTCTTGGTCTTTCATAAAATGGTTCTCCACGTTTTCCTAATGCCATTGCGCAAACCAATCTATTTTTTTCTAAAACAAAATTGATTTGTTTTTTAATTAGTTCGCTTTGAATGTATTCTGCAAGTTCTTTATGAATAAAATATGTGTCGGCAATCCATAACGTGCCTAACCCAAGATCGGTTGCCTTTAAAACCATGTGTTCAACACAAGATCCAATACTTAAAATATCAGAAATACTTTCCATTTTGTCTCTATTAATATAATCGCTATCTGTAAATACTAAAATAATAGCAGGACAGTCCTCGATTATTTTTGATGTTGCGTATAAACTCGACGCACCTTTGATCTTTTCAGGATTGTCTTTGTTTTTAATGTAATAATCTGACATAATCGAGGCAATTTTTTTACTGTTTATTGGATTATCATAATTCGTTTTTATGCAAACAAACTTCCATGGCTGAGTATTTTTGGCGGACGGAGCCAATCTTCCCGCCTCAACGATTTGTTTAATGGTTTCATCATCAATTGGTTCAGGTAAGTAACATCTGCAACTATTTCTTTTCTTAATAATTTCATCAAATACCATATAAATTCTCCTTTTTTATTATAACATAAGTTTTTTATTTTGACTACAAAATTAAATAGTTTAAAAACTCACACATAAAAAAACCGCACGAACGAAGTGTTCGTACAGTTCCCTTTTGGCGGAAGGTTAGGGATTCGAACCCCAGGTAGCTCTCACTACGACGGTTTTCAAGACCGCTGCTTTCGACCGCTCAGCCAACCTTCCATTTTTATTTAATTTGGCATTTATTAGTTTGCATAATTTATTTTAAAATGCAATTTCTAAATGCAAGAGTTAGTATATATTAATTTTTTGAAAAATGCAAGAGATTTTTAATTTTTTTACAACTTTCGTAAAAAATAATGCATTATATGTTTTAAACACATTAAAAAGATTTGAAAAAAAAGCATTATTTGCTATAATTATTTTAAGGTGAAATGATGAAAAAATCTTCCATAATAAATATTGTTTTTAATGTTTTAGGAAAGGCTTTTGGCTATGTTTGCAAAAACGATAAAAGGGCAAAAGACCTATTTTTTGCTTTGCCAAAGCATTTAACTATAAACATGGGCATTTATGGGGAAAGCACATATATTTCACTAGAGAAAACTGAAAACCAAATTTTAAAAGTAAAGCCCACAAAAGAGAATGCCGATCTTGAAGTTTTATTTAAAACAAGATATGCAGCAAGGCTAGTTTTGCTTGGAAAAATAAGTGTGAGTGAAAGTTTTGCTAGGCATGATATTTTGCTTAAAGGCGATATAAACACAGCTGTGAGATTAGTTAGAATAATTAATATTATTGAATATTATTTATTCCCTAGAATTATTACGTATAAATTTTTACCAAAAATGCAAAAAGAAATTTCAAGTTTTAAAGTTTATGGATTTACGCTATTTGGCAATAGTAAAAACTGTAAAATTGACAACTTTAATGCCAAAATTAAAAATGTAACAAATAAAAATGCAGAAAAACACAATAAAGACACAGATGGTAGTGATAAAAATTTAGAAAAACTGCAAAATGTTGAAAAAGTAAGCGAAAAAGTGTAAAAATATTGCATCTTATATTAAATAAGGAGTGAATCAAATGGATAAATATTTTGAATTTAATAATGGAACTAAAATATTGTGTGGCAAAAATGCATTAAATAATTTAAAGTATGAATTAGATTATTTAGGATCTTCTTGCCCATTGCTTTTATCTGATGAAGGCTTAGAAACTGCAAAAATTGTTGATTTTGTTATGAAAACTGCAAAAAATATTAAATTTAATGCTGTTTTCACTAAAATACCTGCCGATAGCTCAACGCTTACCATTAATCAAATTGCAAGGCTTTATAAAAATAATAAGTGTGATGGAATAGTTGCTCTTGGTGGTGGATCTGTGATTGACACTGCAAAAGGCGTTAAATTAATTTTAAACCAAAGCAAAGTTGATATTATGGATTTAGCGGGAAATGAAATAGTAAAAAAGGGGAAATTTATCCCTTTTGTTGTGATACCCACAACTTGTGGGACGGGAAGTGAATGCACTTCTGTTGCAGTTATTAAGAATTCGAAAACTAAAACCAAACTTGAATTTATTTCTAGTGAACTTTTGCCAGATGTTGCAATTTTAGATGAAAGGCTAACTAAAAAACTTCCTCCAAAACTTGTGGCAAGCACTGGTTTTGATGCGCTAGTTCATGCTATTGAAGCATACACTAGTTTGCAAAAAAATCCAATTAGTGATATTTATGCAACAACCGCTATAAAACTTATTGGATCTAATATTATAGATGCTATAGGTGGGGATGATAATGCAAGGCTTAACATGGCGTTAGCGTCAAATTTAGCCGGCACTGCGTTTTCAAGTGCAATGGTTGGGATTGTTCATGCAATTGGGCATGCCTTAGGGGCTGTTTTAAACATTCCGCATGGCAATGCAATGATGATGCTTCTTCCGGCGTGTATGCGTTTTAATTTAGATAAAAATTTTATTGAGTATTCTAGCCTTTTATTATATTTTACAAACGAAGATGAATATATAAGTGCTAAACCTAATGAAAGGGCGAAAGTTTTAATTGAAAAAATAGAAGAAACCATAGGTTTAATTAAACAAAAAACGGGTATTATGCTATCGCTGAAAGAATATGGTGCAAAAGAAAAAGATTTAAATGTTGTTGCAGAAAAAGCACTTAGCGATGGTGCCGGAATAGTGAACAGAAAAGATTTTTCAAAAGAAGATGTTTTAAATATTTTGAATGAAATATTTTAAAAATTAAATAAACACTAAAATAGTATTGAAAAACACTTTTTAAAGTGCTAAAATACTAATGCAGGAGAAAATTATGAAAAGAGAATTAATAGAAAATTTAGCAGAAAACAAAAGCACTAAAATCTCTGGATTTATTGAGAAAGTGAGAGACACCAGATATATGGTGTTTGTTGTTTTAAAAGATATAACAGGAAAAATTCAAGTTTCTATTGATAAAGAGAAACAAGCCTTTTTAGTTGAAGATGCTTTAAAATTAACACAAGGCAGTGTTGCTAGCTTTTATGGGTTTATGCAAGTAAATCCAGCAGTGAAGGCTGGCGGAAAAGAATTTATACCCGAAAAACTTGAAATTCTTTCTATTGCCGATGCACTTCCAATAGATGCCGAAGCCAATATTGATAGCAGATTAAATTATAGATGGGTTGATTTAAGAAGTGAAAGAAATCAATTAATTTTTGCATTTTCTAGCTTTTTAGTTGAAAAAATGCGTGAATTTTTGTTAAAAAACCGTTTTATTGAGATTCACACCCCAAAACTAATAGGCACTGCTAGCGAAAGTGGAAGCGAAGTTTTTGAAGTTAAATATTTTGATACTAAAGCGTATCTTGCGCAAAGTCCACAATTTTATAAGCAAATGGCAATGGCTAGTGGGCTAGAAAGGATTTTTGAAATTGCTCCATGTTTTAGGGCGGAAAAAAGCCACACAAAAAAGCATGCAACAGAATTTACAAGTTTTGATGTTGAGATGAGTTATATTGATTCTTTTGAAGATGTGATGAACTTAGAAGCGGAAATGCTAGCTTATGGCCTTAAAGAAACAAAAGAAAAATTTGGCGAGAAAGTGAAAGAAGTGTTTAATGTAGATATTAATGTTCCAAAACTTCCATTCCCTCAAATGAAGTTAAGAGATATCTATGATGAACTAGAGGCAAGATATGGTTTTACTGTGCCAGAGGAAGAAAAAACAGACCTAACCACCGAGGCAGAAAGATTATGTGAAAAACTTGCAAAAGATAAGTTTAATCACGAATTCTTATTTGTGACTGATTACCCACCAGAAAAAAGAGCGTTTTATCATATGAGAGAAAATGGCGTGCTTAAAGGCTATGACCTTATTTGGAAGGGAATTGAAATAACAAGTGGTGCTCAGCGTGAACATAGGCTTATAGAGCTTAAAAAGAATGCTGATGAAAAGGGCTTAACAAAAGACGTTGAATTTTATCTTCAATTCTTTAAATATGGAATTCCTCCACACGGCGGTTTTGCAATTGGTGTAGATAGGCTAACTATGCTTCTTTTAAATCTTCAATCGTTAAAAGAAACCCAGTTCTTATTTAGAGGTCCAGATAGGCTAACTCCATAGATAATTGGAAAAAAATACTAAAAAAATATGATGCTTGGATGCATCATATTTTTTTTAAGATACTTTTAAATTGTTTTTGCGCTTTACATATTCATCTAGCAAGTTATCATAAGCATTCATTTTAGTTTTAACTAGTTCAACATCCCATGGCTTTATGCGCTTAAAAAAGTTGCCATTTTGCCTTACATTGCAGAAGTGATGAATAACAATTTCTTTATAATATTTATCTTTTGAATTAAATTTAACTGGAAGCATTAATTTATATTTTACGCTTTTATTCAAAGCATCTTGGTCTACATAAAGCATTTTTTTGTGGTTTACAAGGTACCTTGCTTTTTCAAATAATTTAGTTTCTTTGCATTTATTAAGATTAATTAATAAAACGCCGGCATTAAAATAGTTTTTTGTTAGCCATCTTGATGGGGAAGCCCAATTATAAACATCTTTAACACAAGCAAGTTCATAATTTGAAATATCAATATTAAATAATTCTTCAATGTTGTTATTGCAAATAGTATCAGTGTCTAGATATAAAAGTTTATCTGGAAGCCCATCAATATCATCTATTAAAAGGCGAAGCATTGTGTAAGGTGTAAAGTGGGTTTTTAAGTTTTTGCTTTGCCCTAATTTTTGTGTAAACAATTCTTTAGTGTTGATTAATGTTATAGTGCTTTCTTTGTTTGTTTCTTTAAGCATATTTTGCAAATATTCTATTTGCTCCATAGAAATTGGTTTGCAGGATTCATTGAGTTCTGTTAAATCCATTGAAAGAACATAAACAGAAAGCGGACTAGTTGTGTGTTTTGTGATAGAAAGAAGAGAAATTAACAAACCATCAAAAACTTTATAATTTCCTGCAAATAGTAAATTTATCATAAAATAGTCTCCTAAATAACAAGTATAAATATTATACACAATTAAGGCTACACTGTCAATTAAATAATGTTTCACATTTTTATTGCAAAGTTCGACAAAATAATTTATAATTCTTGTATGAAAAACCACATTCCCTTCATCTTTGCTTTTGTGTTTTTGATTGTGTTTAGCATATCGCTACCAATTATGACGCAAATTAAAATAAATGCAAATTTGCCAGATAGTAGCACTGAAACAATCCAAAAGGCTAGGAGCAATGAAGAGGTGTCTCCAAAAGAAAGGCTAAAAATAGTTGCAGATAGTTTTTATGATGAACTTCTTGAATTTGATGAATTAGGGCTTTTTGCACCATTTCAAAAAGATGGTAAATTTAAAGCTGATTTAGTAACACTTAAAGATGAAGAAAAAATAAATGCAACAATGAAGCTTTTAAATTTAGCAATTAAAAATATTAAAGATTTTAAAGCGATGCATAAAGATAGTTTTTATTATAATGAGCTTACACTAGATGACAGTGTTAATTCAAATTTAAACAAACTTTATAACAATTTGATTGTCTTGTGTGAGATTTAAGTTTAAACCCAGAAAAAATAAGAGATATTGTCAAGTAAAGTGTTTTTTGCTTGACAATATTTTTTTGTAAACATAAACTATTGGTAGTAATATAAAAGGAGAAAATTATGATAGAAATTGCTAAAATTTATGCACGAGAAGTTTTAGATTCTCGAGGAAATCCAACCGTTGAAGTTGAAGTAACATTAATGGACGGGACTATGGGAAGGGCAATTGTTCCAAGTGGAGCATCAACTGGCGAAAGTGAAGCCCTAGAACTTAGAGATGGGGATAAATCTAGATATTTAGGAAAGGGCGTGCTTACTGCCGTTAAAAATGTTAACGAAATTATTAGCCCAAAACTTATTGGCGTTCCTGCAGATAACCAAATTGAAATAGATAGGATTTTAAACAAACTAGATGGCACTGCATTTAAGAAAAATCTTGGTGCTAATGCAACGCTTGGGGTGTCTCTTGCTTGTGCGCATGCTGCAAGTGCCTTTTATGGTATGCCACTTTATAGATATATTGGTGGGAGCAACGCAAAAGTTTTGCCAACCCCTATGATGAATGTAATTAATGGTGGTGCTCACGCAGATTCTAGTGTTGATTTTCAAGAGTTCTTTATTATTCCAGCAGGATTTAAAACTTTTAAAGAAGCACTTAGGGCAGGCGTTGAAACTTTCCATGCACTAAAAAGTGTTTTAAAAAGCAAAGGTTATGTTACTAGTGTTGGCGATGAAGGTGGCTTTGCTCCAAGTTGCAAACTTGGCAACACCGAGCCATTAGAACTTATTATGCAAGCTATTAAAAATGCTGGATACACTGCTGGAAAACAAATTTTTCTTGGTATGGATGTTGCATCTAGCGAATTTTATGATGCTAAAACAAAAACATATAATCTAGTTAAATCTGGCGAAGGCTCAAAAACTAGTGACCAAATGATTGCTTGGTATAAGGATATGATTAAAAAATATCCAATTATCACTATTGAAGATGGCCTTGCTGAAAGCGACTGGGAAGGTTGGGTGAAACTAACAAAAGAACTAGGCAACGAAATTCAACTTGTTGGTGATGATTTGTTTGTTACAAATATCAACTTCCTTCAAAAAGGCATCACTTGTGGGGCAGGAAATTCTATTTTAATTAAAGTGAATCAAATTGGCACACTAACCGAAACATTAGATGCAATTAGAATGGCGCAAACAAATGGCTACACCTGCATGGTTTCTCATCGCTCTGGCGAAACTGAAGACACAACTATTGCAGATCTTTCTGTTGCAGTAAATGCTGGTCAAATTAAAACTGGTAGTGCTTCAAGAACAGACAGAATGGCAAAATATAATCAACTACTTAGAATTGAAGATGAACTTAAAGATGATGTTGTGTTTGAAGGTTTAAGAGCATTTAAAAAATATAGATTCACAAAATAAATATTTGATAAAAAAGAGTAATCTAGCATTTAGGATTACTCTTTTTTTATCATAAATTTAAAATTTAAAATGCTATTTATTTTTGAGTTCCTTTTTGCACCAAGTGCGATGATGGCAATTAGGGCATTTTAGGTGGCGGGTTGTGCCTAGGTGCATTGCCCATAATGCATCAAAATAGCTAGGAACAAATCTAAAACCACAATTTCTGCATCTGTATGCACCAATGCTTACTTCCAGTTTTAATGCATAAAAGCAAGGAATTAAAAACACAATGCAAACACCAATAATTGCTAAAATCTGGAACACCCCTTTAGGAATTAAATAAGCCGAAATTAAAATGCCAGCAAAAAGTGAAATTATGCTTACAATCATAATCACCCACATTGAGGACCAAATTATCTTGTTTTTTTGTTCTAATTCTTGTGTCATAGAAAGTAGAAGTTTATTATTTTGCTCATTGTTATTTTGAATAATTCTTTCTCCATTTAGAAGCTCGTTTATGCTAACTTCTAGAATTTCACACAATTTCGGCAAAACACTTGTGTCGGGCAAGCCATTTCCGTTTTCCCACTTAGAAACTGTTTTTTCACTTACAAAAAGTTTTTCTGCTAGTTTTGCTTGCGTAAGTTTTTTTGCTTTTCTTTCTGTTGCAATAAAAAAGCCAATTTTGTTATAATCCACATTAACCTCCTTATGTAAAAACATTATATCATATTATTTTTTAAATGTGGCACATTATTGCACAAAATAACTCTATAAATTTACCGAATGCATAAATAATATTAAAAATAAAAAGGTTGAAAATTTTTCAACCTTTTATTTAATTAGTTTTTAATAGTCTTCTGTGAAGCGGTGGGTGTTGCCCTTTTTGTCTTTAAATTCAATAATTGTAGATAAATTTACATTTTCAACGCTTCTAAATATGTTTTGGTCTATTTGATTATTTTCTTTTTTAAGCTCAGCAATTAAATTTTTTACTCTTTTTCGTTTAGATGCAAGTTCGTGTTCATTTATGTTTTTTGCATAATTTTGTTCTGTAAACTTGCAGGCACATTGCAAAAATTTTAAATTATTATAATCTCTAAAATGTTCAATGTCTTTTTCTTTAATTAAATATAGTGGGCGAATTAGTTCCATACCTTCAAAATTTGCACTTTTAACTTTTGGCATCATTGTTTGAATTTGAGCACCATAAAGCATACCCATAACAATAGTTTCAACAACATCATTAAAGTGGTGCCCAAGTGCAATTTTGTTGCAACCAAGTTCTTTTGCTTTGTTGTATAAATGCCCACGGCGCATTCTCGCACAAATATAACATGGGGATTTTTCAATATGTGTTACATTACTAAAAATATCTGTTTCGAAAATTTCTAGTGGGATATTCATAAGTTTTGCATTTTTTTCAATAAGATTTCTATTTGCCTCATTATATCCGGGATCCATACACAAAAAAACTAGGCTAAAATCAAATTTGTTGTGCCTTTTAAGTTCTTGAAATAATTTTGCCATTAAAAAACTATCTTTGCCACCAGATATGCAAACAGCAATTTTATCGCCTTCTTTAATCAATTCATATTCATTAATCGCTTTGCAAAATGGGGTGAAGATATCTTTATGAAACTTTTTTCTAATGCTTTCTTCTATTATGTTGTTATCTGCATTTTCCATAATATTACTAGGTAAATTATACAACTAATTTAAATTTTTGCAAGTGTAAATGTTAAATTTATTTTTTTAGTATAAAAACTTTACTTTTATGTTTAAAATGCAAAAAAAATAAAAAATAGTGCAAATTAGCAAAAATTAAATTTGAAAAAACAAACCTTTATGTTAAAATTATATATATGTAAATTGGGGGTTTTTATGAAAACAGTTGTGATAACGGGCTCTGCAAGGGGCTTTGGCCTAGCAATGGCAAAA
This sequence comes from Clostridia bacterium, assembly GCA_017443885.1. GTDB lineage: Bacteria > Bacillota > Clostridia > Christensenellales > UBA1242 > UMGS2070. The sequence continues at coordinate 20,941 of JAFSXW010000084.1, forward strand.
GATTTTAGAAGGAATAATTTTAATGTTGTTTTAAGTGATATCGGTGAAGAGAATTTGAAATTAGCAAAAGCAGAACTAGAAAAAATAGCATCAGAGGGGGAAGTGCTAACTGCTGTTTGTGATGTTACAAAATCTGCAAATTTAGAAGCTTTATGGCAAAAAAGTGCCGAAAAATTTGCAAAAATAGACATTTGGATTAATAATGCAGGGGTTAACCAGCCAGATTTGCCCGTTTGCATGCTTAAAGAAAGTGATATAGATTTTCTTTTAAATGTTGATTTAAAAGGTGCTATTAATGGAAGCCGTGTTGCATTTAGAGAAATGGCAAAGCAGGGGTTTGGCCAAATTTATAATGTGGAAGGTTATGGTAGTAATGATGCCATGAAAACAGGCCTCACTATTTATGGAACAGCAAAAAGAGCTATAACATATTTCACTGAAGCACTCGCTAAAGAAAGTGAAAGCCATTATGGAGATAAAATTTTAGTAAACAGATTAACCCCTGGCATTATGATTACAAACTTTTTAACTTCAGCTAATGGTGGGGCAACAAAAGTTGAATTAAGTGATAAAGTGAAAAAAGTTTATAACATTTTAGGGGATTATCCAGAAACAATATCTGCTTATGTTGTGCCAAAAATGATAAACAATAAAAAGAATAATGCTAAAATTGCATGGCTAACAACAGCAAGGGCATTTGGTAAATTTTTTAAAGCTTTATTTAAAAAGAATAATTATTTTGAAAAATAAGATAAGAAGTGGGCCGGTTTTTAATTTAAAACTGGCCTACTTCTATTTTTTTCTTGTAAAAATAAAAAATATGTTGTAAT
>JAFSXW010000085.1 GCA_017443885.1 Clostridia bacterium
AAAGACTTAAATAAAGATGGCAATGTGGATAATTATGATGTGTTGTCCTTTCGTTTATTTGCTGAAGGAACATATGACTTATTCTATGAAACAGACTATGTTTATTCAGTTATATTTGACTATAATAACACAAATTTAACAATAGCAGATATTTTTGATAAAACACCAGAATATATGCATTTAGAAAACGGCCATTCAATTTATGGTCTAAATCTTCCAACAGTTGCAAACAACACAAATGAATATATATTTAAAGGGTGGTATATTGAAGGGACAGATAATTTAATTACAGATAGCACATATTTAACAGGAGACACTCAACTTGTTGCAAAATGGGTTCCAAACCTAGATTATAATGAAGATGGTGTTGTGGATTATGGCGACATTATTCATGTTAGGCATTGGATTTCTGATGGTAGAATTCAAGATCCAGATGGTTATAATGTTTCCATGGAAAATAAATATGGCGATATTGATGGTAACGGAATTATAAACACATTAGATATTTCATGTTTCCGTGATTTATTATGCGGGATTAACATAGAGTCTTTAAAAGATGTGGAAACAACTCATTCAGTTGTTTTAGAATATAACACTGATTTATCAATAGAGGATATCTTTGATAAAACACCGGAATATATTCATCTTTTGGCTGAGCATTCTACAATTGGGTTAAGTTTACCTAGCATTACAGATGCAAACTATGCAAGCCAATTTTTAGGCTGGTATATTGAAGGAACAGATATTAAAATAAACGATTTTATTTATTTGCCAGGCGATGTTACATTGGTTGCGAGGTGGGAAGTAAATTCTTAATACTTTTGTGCCAAATATGTAAAGTATAGCTAATGTGAACTGATTGTAGGCATGAAAATATGTTAATAAAAAACACTGCATCAATGCAGTGTTTTTTATATTTTTGCTTTAATACTTGAATTACGAGTTATGTGCTATTTTATTCTTTCGCCTTCGGTGTCTTGGGTTTTGCTAATTAACAGGGCTTTTTTTGCCTCAGTCTCATTATAAAGTGGTGTTTTATTTGTTCCAGCAGAAACTGATAGTGCTAAGCAAACTCCTAAAAGTAGTGATGCTATTTTTTGAGCTTTGTGAGATGGCTTTTTCATTTGTTTAAGTTTTAATCCTTTTTTTCTTTGGTCTTCATAATATTTTGCAACTTGATGCTTCTTATTTTCTTCTTCTATTACACTTTTACAATATGCTTTATAATTATCTGCTTCAACATACTTTTTTTGTTCGTCAGTTAATTGTTGAAAAGATAAGAAGTATTTTTCAGACTCTGTGAATTTATTTCGTTTCATTATTTTCTCCTTTTTTGCAAAAATATAAATGCACGGCAAGTATAGCATTTTTTAAATGATTGTGTCAAGGACGAAAGATAAAATAAATAAAAACATTTGTTTTCTATTGATAATTTATTCGTAAAAGTTTATAATAAATATATGGTGGAAAATTCTAAAGAAAAGGAAAGTGTGTTTGAACTTGTGTCTAAACACAAGCCAACGGGCGATCAGCCTAAGGCAATAGAAAGTTTGGTTCAGGGTGTGAAAGATGGTTTGCGCACCCAAGTTTTGCTTGGCGTTACTGGAAGTGGAAAAACTTTTACAATGGCAAACATTATTAAAGAAGTGAACAGACCAACGCTTGTTTTGGCACACAATAAAACACTTGCAGCCCAACTTTGCAATGAATTTAGAGAGTATTTTCCTAACAATAGTGTTAATTACTTTGTTTCTTATTATGATTTTTATCAACCAGAAGCGTATATTGTTTCTAGTGATACCTATATAGAAAAAGAAACTCAAGTTAATGATGAAATAGATAAACTACGCCACAGCGCAACTTGCTCTCTTTTTGAGCGAAAAGATGTGATTATTGTGGCATCTGTTTCGTGCATTTATGGCTTAGGCGAGCCTAGTGAATATGCTAGGCAGGCCATTTCTCTTCGTCCGGGCATGAATATTAGCCGTGAAGCCGTTATTTCAAGGCTTGTTGAAAATCAGTATAAGAGAAATGATATTGAGTTTACAAGGGGCTGTTTTAGGGCAAAAGGTGATGTTTTAGATATATTCCCAGCCAGCCAAAGCGAACATTTAGTGCGTGTGGAATTTTTTGGAGATGAAATAGATAAAATTAGCGAAGTAGAAGCTGTTAGTGGTAAAAAAATTAGCACGCTTAGTCATATTGCAATTTATCCTGCAAGCCACTATGTTGTTGGAAGTGATAAACTTGAAGGTTCACTTAAAGAAATTGAAAGAGATATGGCTGAAGAAGTTGCATCTTTTGAACAACAAGGAAAACTTATTGAAGCCCAGCGATTAAAACAAAGAGTTAGCTATGATATTGAAATGCTTAGAGAAATGGGATATTGCAATGGCATTGAAAACTATTCTAGATATTTTGATGGCAGAAAGGTTGGCGAAGCCCCATACACTTTGCTTGATTATTTCCCTGATGATTGGCTACTACTCGTTGATGAAAGCCATATAACTATTCCGCAGATAAGGGCAATGTATAATGGAGATAGGGCTAGGAAAGACAATCTTGTTGGTTATGGGTTTAGAATGAAATCAGCTTACGATAACCGACCATTAACATTTAGCGAATTTGAAAAGAAAATTGACCAAATTATTTGTGTTTCGGCAACTCCTGGCCCATACGAAATGGAAAGGCAAGATAATATTGCCGAGCAGATAATTAGGCCAACGGGGCTCTTAGATCCAGAAATTGAAGTGAAGCCTACTAAAAGTCAAATGGACGATTTGATTAGTGAACTTAATAAAACAATTAAAAGTGGTGGCAGGGCATTAGTTACAACGCTAACTAAAAAGATGGCTGAAAGCTTAGGTGAATATTTAACCAAAAATGGGATTAAAAGCACATATCTTCATAGTGAAATAAAAACTATGGAAAGAATTGAAATAATAAACAGCCTTAGAAGTGGCGAAGTGGATGTTATAGTTGGAATTAATCTTTTAAGGGAAGGGCTAGACTTGCCAGAAGTGAAATTAGTGGCAATTTTAGATGCCGATAAAGAAGGCTTTTTAAGGAGTGAAGGCAGTTTAATCCAAACCATAGGAAGGGCTGCTAGAAATAGTGAAGGGCGAGTTATAATGTATGCAGATGAGATAACTGATTCTATGAGGCGCGCAATAGATGAAACAAACAGAAGAAGAACTATTCAAATGCAATATAATAAAGAACATAATATAACACCAAAGACTATTATAAAAGAAATTAAAAACACGCTTCAAATTTCAAGCAAAGTTGAAGAAGATAACAGCGCAAAAGTGAAGAAGGAAAACATACCAAAACAAATAGAATCACTTAAAGCAATGATGAAAGTTGCTTCTGCTAATCTTGATTTTGAAGAGGCAATTAGGCTTCGTGATGAAATAAGTAAACTTACAAAAAAATTAGAAAAAACGCAATAATATATATAAAAAGTTTAAAAATGTGCCATTTTTGCACAAAAATTAATTAAAAATTGCAGAAAAACTAGATTGTTATCTAATTATAAAAAGATAATTGAATAATATAGTGCAAAATAAAAATTCAATTTAAAAATTTTGCAATTCTTTTTAAATTTGTATATTAAAATTGCAGAAAAATAAAGGAAATAAAATATGAAAGATGTTATAGAGATAGTTGGGGCAAACGAAAACAACTTAAAAAATGTTAGTTTAACAATACCAAGAAATAAACTTGTTTTATTTACAGGACTATCGGGTTCGGGGAAATCGAGCCTTGCTTTTGATACAATTTTTGCCGAGGGGCAAAGAAGATATATGGAAAGTTTATCTTCTTATGCAAGACAATTTTTGGGGCAAATGCAAAAGCCAAATGTTGAACGAATTGAAGGTTTAAGCCCAGCTATTGCAATAGACCAAAAAACAACATCATCTAACCCAAGGTCTACTGTTGGAACGGTTACTGAAATTTATGATTATTTTAGGCTTCTTTTTGCACATGTTGGAACCCCATATTGTGCAAATTGTGGAACTATTATTAAGCCATCTAGTATTGATAGCATAATAAATAAAGTGCTTGAAAAAGAAGAGGGCACCAAGTTTAGCGTTATAGCACCTGTGGTTCGAAACAGAAAAGGTGAATATAATAAACTTATTGAGGGTTTTGCAAAATCTGGTTATGCAAGAGTTAAGATTGATGATAAGGTTTATTCGCTTGATGAAGAAATAAAACTAGATAAACAAAAGAAGCACAGTATTAGTGTTGTTATAGATAGACTAATTGTGAAACCTAATATTGAAGCAAGGCTAGCAGAGTCTATTGAAACTGCATTTAAACTTGCTGATGATCTTGTGATACTTGATTTTGATGGCAAAGAAGAACTTTATAGTGGTAGGCATTCGTGCCCAAACTGCTCGTTTAGTTATGCAGAAATAAGCCCAAGGCTATTCTCGTTTAACACTCCTCTTGGAGCATGCCCTGATTGCAGTGGAATTGGCTATAAAATGGTTATTGATGAAGATTTAATTTTTAAAGATAAATCGAAATCTATAAACGATAGTGGCTTTGCCAATATCAACTATTTTAATGGTGATTATTATTATAAGTATTTGCACGCACTTTCAAAAAAATATAAATTTAGTTTAGACACGCCAATAGCAGAGCTTCCACCTGAAATAATGGATATTATTTTATATGGTAATGGTGGTGAAGAATTAAATATTAAATACGAAACCAATAATTTTAGCGGTGAATTTAAAGGTAGTTTTGAAGGTATTATAAATAATCTTTATAGGCGTTATCAAAATTCTGCAAGTGATTTTGTGAAGGCTGAAATAGAAAAATATATGAGGCCACTTCCTTGCAAAACTTGCCATGGAGAAAGGCTGAATAAAGAGGCTCTTTCGGTTAAAATTTGTGGGCTTAATATAAATGAAGTTTGCAATAAAAGTGTTAAGAATATTTTAAAATGGATTAACGAATTAGAATTAACCAAAAGAGAGCAAGATATTGGCAAGGATATTATAAAAGAAATAAAAGCTCGCTTAAAATTTTTAATAGATGTTGGGCTAGACTACTTAACACTATCTAGAAGTGCCGGAACTCTTTCTGGTGGCGAGGCGCAAAGAATTAGGCTTGCAACACAAATTGGAAGTGGGCTTGTTGGTGTGGCATATATTTTAGATGAGCCTAGCATTGGGCTTCATTCTAGGGACACGCAAAGGCTGATAGATACTCTTCTTCATTTACGAGATTTGGGCAATACAGTGATTGTGGTTGAGCATGATGAAGACACGATTAAATCGGCAGATTATATTGTTGATGTTGGACCAAAGGCGGGTGTGCATGGTGGAAGGATTGTTGCAACAGGTTCGCCAGAAGAAATTATGGCAAACGAAAAATCTATCACTGGACAATATTTAAGTGGCAAACGAAAAATTGTTGTTCCTAAGAAACGCAGGGAAGGATCAGGAAAATTCATTGAAATTGTTGGTGCAAGCCAGCACAACTTAAAGAATGTTAATGTTTCGATTCCACTTGGTGTGTTTACGGCTGTAACGGGTGTTTCTGGTTCGGGTAAATCTAGTTTGGTTAACGATATTCTGCACCCTGTTTTATCTAATAGGCTTAATGGAGCGAATTTAGAAGAGGGTGCATATAAAGAAGTTAATGGCGTGGAAAACTTAGATAAAGTGGTTGTGATAGATCAATCACCAATAGGCAGAACTCCACGAAGTAATCCAGCAACATACACAGGCGTGTTTACGGCAATTCGTGAACTTTTTGCAAAAACGCCAGATGCTAAAGCACGAGGCTACACAAGCGGAAGATTCAGCTTTAATATAAAAGGCGGTCGATGCGAGGCTTGTGGTGGAGATGGTGTTTCAAAAATAGAGATGCACTTTTTGCCAGATGTTTATGTTACTTGTGATGAGTGCCATGGCAAAAGGTATAACAGAGAAACATTAGAGGTTAGATATAAGGGTAAAAACATTAATGATGTTTTAGAGATGACAGTTGAAGATGCTCTTAGTTATTTTGAAAACATACCCGCTATTTTAAATAAAATTCAAACGCTTTATGATGTGGGTTTAGGTTATATAAAACTAGGGCAAGCTGCCACAACGCTTTCTGGTGGTGAAGCGCAAAGAGTGAAACTTGCCACAGAACTTTCTAAACGCCCAACTGGCAAAACTATGTATATTTTAGACGAGCCAACAACTGGGCTTCACACATATGATGTTGAAAAATTAATTTCAATTCTTCAAAGACTAGTTTCAACTGGAAATAGTGTTGTAGTGATTGAGCATAATTTAGATATGATAAAAGTTGCAGATCATATAATAGACCTTGGGCCAGAAGGTGGAGATAATGGTGGAAAAATTGTTGCCACAGGAACTCCGGAAGAAATAGCGAAAAATCCTAAGAGCCTAACAGGAAAATACTTAAAACCATATTTAGAATAAAAATCTATAAATAATATAAAACGACAAGAATAATATTATAAATATAAAAGCGGAAAGTTTAAATTATTCATTTAGCATAATTTAAAGCTTTCTGTTTTTTTTGTTCTCATTATTGTAAGTAATAAAAAAAATATAAATCTATTTTGTTTATTTTTTAATTTTAAGATAATAATTTATGTATGAGTTTAATGGCCATTAGGGCGGTAATTATTTATTTTTTTGTTTTAGTTGTGATAAGGCTGATGGGGAAAAGGCAAATTGGAGAGATGCAACCGTTTGAACTTGTGATAACTCTTATTATTGCAGATTTAGCGTGTATTCCGATGGCGGAAGTTGCAGTGCCTCTTGGGCATGGTTTAATTCCTATTTTCACACTACTTGTGGTGCACTTTTTATTGTGTGTTATTTCTCGTAAAAGTATGGGTGCGAGGTATCTTATTTCTGGCAGGCCTGCGATAGTGATAACTCCAGATGGAATAAATTATAAAGAATTAAAGCGACTTAATATGACCTTAGATGATTTAATCGAATCAATGCGTGGGTGCAATTATTTTAGCGTTGATGAAGTGAGTTATGCAATTATTGAAACAAATGGGAAAATGTGTGTTATTCCAACAAACAGTAATATGCCTGCCACAAGGGCAGATTTGAAAATTAAAACTGAACCATCGGCGCTTCCTGTGAATTTAATTATGGATGGAAAACTTATGAAAGAAAACCTTGCAATGGTGGGGATAGATGATGTGTTTTTGGGCAATATTTTAAAAAAGGCAAAATTAGAAAACGAAAGGCAAGTGTTAATTTTAACCTTAGATAGCAATGGAAAAGTTTTTATTCAGGGCAAAAAACAGAGTGGGTTTAAAACTTTTAATATAAATCTTAAAGGGGGCACAAATATTACTTGGCAAAAAAATGGGTAGTAATGATAATAATTTTAATAGTTATAGTTGGTATTTGTGTTTGGGAAAATTTATATATTTCTTCTAGTTTTGATTATTTGCAAGATAGCCTTTTTAAAATTGAAACAAGTTTAAAACAAAATCCAAATGAAATAAACACTAGCGAAAATATTTTATTAATTAAAAACTTGCATGAGGATTGGAAAAAGAAAACTAAAATTTTAAAAACTATTGTGTGGCACACTGGAATGAAAGAAGTTGAAATAAATTTAAGCAGAATTCTTAGTTACACTGAGCAAAATAATTTTAGTGAAGCGATGGTTGAAACAGGTGCACTAGAAGATTTTTGCAGGCATTATGCCGATGATTTTACAATAACCATAGAAAATATTTTATAACTATAAAACAACAAAAAATGCCATTTTTATATAAAAAAGTGGCATTTTTTAATAAATTTAATCAATTTTTGCAGAAAATTTGTCATACAGTTTATGTGTTTGTATGTCTTAATTTTTTAATAGTAAATGTTTTTACATAGCCAATATTTGCGCATAAAGACAATAGGAATAACGACCCAACACTAAATATGCCACTTATTGCAAGGCTGAAAAATAGCGGAATAAATTTGTTTAAAATATTAAAAGTGAAGAAAGAAAGCATGGCAGAAGGCACGCTAATTATAAGCATAAGAGAAAGTGTTTTTAATATTTTTAGTGAAAGCAGATTTCGTCTTTTTAGCATATAAAAATTTAAAATAGTTGTGATGATGCTTAAACCTGCCATTCCAATAATAAGAGCAGAAACGCCCATATATTTTGGCAAAAAGTAAATACATACAAACAAAAACAGTGCACTTATAGCGTAGTTTTTAAGCGACTTCATCTCTAAACCTATTGCGTTTAAAATTGAAGAAGATATTTGGCTTAATCCCATGGGTACCATTAAAATTGCAGACATGGATAAATAAAGCCCTGCTTCTTCGCTTTTAAACAAAAACAAACCAATGGGTTTTCCAAGCACTAAAAATGCTGGCAAAAGCAGACAAGATATAACGCAAGATAAACTTAGTGCAAGGGTTATTTGGTTTTTAAGTGTTTCATGGTTTTTAACACCATCTTTATCTATGTTTGTTGTTTGTTCGCTAATTTCTGGAATAAGAGCAACTGCTAGGCTTGAAATTAATGTGCCGGGAATCATAAGAAGTGGGAAGGTCATTCCCATTACTATTCCAAATTTTGCAAGAGCCTCACCAGATGTGTAGCCATAAAGCATAAGTCGTGCAGGAATTATTATTGATATAATGCTTGTAACCAAACTTGAAACGGTTCTTATTGTTGTGATAGGAGTGCTGGTTTTTAAAATTCCGACTAATTCGCCTCGTGGGCTTTGTAATTTTCCACCAAATTTGTGATACATAAAAACAACAAAAATGGAAGATATAAATGAGGCGATGGTAAGGGATAAGCCAGCTCTTTCTCCAAGCCCCATATTAATTGGCATGCTAACTAGAATTATTAAGATTATAATTCTTATAACTTGCTCGAAGAATTCAGCAAAACTAATAGTAAAAAATCGTTTTTGTCCCCAAAGTGCGCCACGCAAAATAGCGTAAACACTGCTGGCTATTGCGCTTGGAAGAAGTATGTATAACACGCTGATTGAATGAGTGCTTGTGAATATTTTTGCAAGGATATTTGGGAAGGCAAAAAGAATTATGCAGACAAAAATGGAAATAGAAAGGGCTATTATTAAACCACTGGAAACAATTTTATCGCATCTTTTAAGTTGGTTTTCGCTTCTAAGGTTTGCTACTTTTCTTGAAATAATTGTTGGAAGACCGCTTGCAATTAATGTGAGGATTACACCAAAAACGCTCATGGCAACTTGATAGCTTCCAAGAAGTTCAGCGCCTAAAACTCTTGAAAGATAGATTCTTAAAAGAAAACCAATGCCTCTGGTTAAAATTGAAAAAATAGTAACATATGCAACTGCTTTAAATAATTTGCCCATAAAATTTACTCCTTTTTAAGTATATTTTTGGGCTAATTTTTTTATGAAACAAAGATTAAAATAAAAATGCTTGCGTTTTTAATTAATTAGTTTTAAAATATACTAAACAAAAGGTGAAATATGATAGAAGTTAAAAAAGTTAGTTCTAAAAAAGAAATGAAAAAATTTGTTAAATTTCCAACAGATTTATATAAAGGTAATCCTTATTATGTGCCACCAATTGAGCTTGATGAATATAATTTAACAAATCCTAAAAAAAATGCTTCCTTTAGCGAAAGTGAAGCAGAGTATTTTTTAGCATATAAAGATGGCAAGGTTGTTGGAAGGGTTGCTGGAATAATTAGCCACGCTTATAATAAAAAGAATAATTCTAAATATGCCAGATTTTCTAGGTTTGATACTATTGATGATAGCGAAGTTGCAAAGGCGTTACTTAGCACGGCAGAGAATTGGGCAAAAGAAAAAGGTATGGAGTTTATTCATGGGCCACTTGGATTTAATGATTTAGAGCGAGAGGGGCTTATGACGGAAGGTTTTAACACTCTTGGAACATTTCAGGGCTCTTGGAATGGTGATTGGTATGAAAAACTTGTTTTAGAAAATGGCTACACACCAGATTGTAGATGGGTGGAGTGGAGAATACCTGTTCCTAAAACTCAAAATGAAAGATGCGCAAGAGTTGCGGAAATGGTTGAAAAGCGCTATGGTTTTTACGAAAAGAAATTTAAAAACTCTGGTGATATTATTAAAAATTATGGTAAAAAGTTTTTCGAACTTCTAGATGAATGTTATAAAGATATTTATGGCACAATTCCGTTTAATGATGAACTTGTGAAGCAGACGATTGGATTATTTAAGCTGGTTATAAATCCAAATTATGTAAGTTTAATTTTTAATAAAGAAGATGAACTTATTGGATTTGGACTTGGCTATCCATCACTAGCTGAAGCAATGAACAAAAGCAAAGGAAGATATTTGCCATTTGGTTTTATTAGAATGCTTAAAGCAATTAAAAATCCAAAGGTTGTAGAATTAGGTTTAATTGCTGTGAAGCCAGAATATCAAAAACAAGGGGTTACAAGTATTATAATTAATAATATGCTTGCTCGCCTTAGAAAAAACAAAATAGACCACTGTGATACTGGTGCACAACTTGAAACAAACCTTCCAGCGATTGCTGCTCTTGATATGTTTGATAGAGAAGTTGTGAGAAGAAAAGTTTGTTATATTAAGAAATTGTAAATAATATAATAAAATATAGTATAAAAAGCACTTTAATAGTGCTTTTTTGTTGCTAATTTTAAATTTTTATTTTTAAAAAACTGCAAAAATAATATAAAAAATTAAAAATAATTAAATAAAATTAAGTTTTAAATTTAATTTTGCGTTTTTTAAGTGATGAGTTATGTTTTAGTTTCGTTCTGAATTGCCTTTAAAACTATTTCATGTTCTTGCTGTTTTTTCTCTTTTTTAAAAAGTAAAAGGCAAATTAAACTCATTAGTAGCATTATTGCAGATAGGGTTATATAGTAAAGCTTATGTGGAACAAGGAAACTTCCAATAAAAAGAAAAATGCTTGCCATTAAAAATGATTTATAGTGGTTAAAGGATAATTTGTTATTTTTGCTAAATATTAAATGAGTGTGTTTTTGTGTTGTTTTGATTTCTTGAATTGGAAATATATTTATTTGTTTTAAAAATGCAAATGTTTCATAATCGTTTAATATGCTAACTTTAATTGCTGAGTTTAAACTGGTTAAATTTATATTACCTTGATTTACGCAGAATATAATAATATTTTCTAAATTTTTACCACTTGCAAATTTTATTGCGCTTATAAGCTGTTCTTCACTTAAGCAATTAGAATAAAAGCACGGGAATAATAGAATGTTTTTTGCAACTAAAAATTTATCTTTTATTTCGGTTTTGATATTTATTTTCTCAAAGGCATTTTTAAAAAAGCTTAAGTTTAATTCTTCGCTTGAATAAATAAAGTGTGAAATTATTTGATTTTTATATTCTAGTTCTTCTTTTTTTAAATTTAGTCTATTTGTTTTTTTCTTTCTAAAAAAATTTATTTCGGTTGTGATGATTAATATAATTGCTCCTGTGAGGCTAATTGATAAATATAAATTTTTTAAATAGTGTTGAGCATAAATAAAAATTATTGCTGATAAAATCAGTGTTATTATTACTTGGTTTAATATTCTAGAAAGTTTTGTTTCTTCCATTAATTAAATTATTTTCTGTTCTATAATATTTATACTTTATTGTTGCAAAGATGTTTAAAAATATGTATAATTAATTTGAGGGAATTTATGTTATTTGGTAAAACAAAATTGGTGGCAGATGGACTTCAAGATTTAAACAGTAGAACGGAATTTTCTGTTTTAGATCCAAGGGTTTCACAAAAAGATTTGTTTAGTGCTTTAAATGTGGCTTATAAGAACAGATATAGTGCTGTGGAAATTTTTCCAAAATTTGTGAAAGATGCAGTAATGTATGTGCGCGAAAAACTTGATGATACCATTGCGATAATTGCAGTTATTGATTTTCCATTTGGTGCTGGAAGTTTGGGTGCAAAATTGGCGGATATAAAAAGGGCGATTAGTGATGGCGCTGGTGGAGTGGAAGTGTGTGTTAATATTGGTTCAATTTTAAGTGAGCAGTATGCAGATATTAAAGCACTTATAAACAGGGCTGTGAGAGTAAGCAAAGGCAGAAGTGTTCGTGTGATGATTGAAGCAAGTTATTTAAACCGAGAACAAATAAATAAGTTGTGCAGGGTGCTACTTAAAACAAAGGCTGATTATGTTGTTGCAAACACTGGTTTTGGGCAAGGTGCAATAACTCCAGAAGTTGTTGAACAGTTTAAAATTGGGCTAAAAAATAAAATAAAAGTGAAGGCAGCAGGTGGTGTTAGCACTAAACAAATAGCGAATAATTTAATTAGAATTGGTGCTGATAAAATTGGAACAAGTAGGGTGTTATAGTGGAAAAGTATATTTCAAATTCGGCTGAAAAAACTGCAAAAATTGCTAAAAAGATTGCAAAAACCTGCAAAAAAGGTGATAATTTGCTTCTTTTTGGTGATTTAGGTGCGGGGAAAACGGTTTTTGCAAAAGGCTTTATTTCGGCCTTTTTAAAAAAGCAAAATGTGGTTTCGCCCACATTTACAATCGTGAATACTTATGGCGAAAAAAATCCAATCTATCATTTTGATTTATACAGAATTAACGACATAAGAGAACTTGATGAAATTGGTTTTTTTGACTATGTTTATGGCAATGGCATTTGCCTAATAGAGTGGCCAGAAAGGCTTATGGGCGTGAACCTTAAAAATACAATAAAAGTGCAAATTTTAAAGATAGATGATGAAACCAGAGAAATTATTGTGGAGAAAAATTAATGAAAATTCTTGTGATTAATTGTGCATATAAAACAAGGCTAATGGCTATTGCTGGCGATAAAATTAAAACCATAGATGCTGACCCAGCAGAAAAAAATAATGATGCATTACTAGAAAAGATTGAAAAACTACTTAATTCTTTAAAACTAAAACTTAAAGATTTAGATGCAGTTGCCATTTGCATTGGCCCGGGCAGTTTTACTGGGCTTAGGGCTAGTTTAAGTTTACTAAAAGGGATTTTTAAAGCTTATAAAATAAACCTTATTACTTTCACTAGTTTTGATGAATTTGAATACAATGCAAATGATTATGTTGTGATAGAAGGGTTTTCAAATTTTGTTTACACCTGTTTTAATGGAAGAATAGAGTGTAAAGAAATAGCGGAGGCAGAAAGTGAGGCATTAAAATGCAATGGCAAGATTATTTTTCAAACCGAAGCGCTTAAAAATAATTTTAATTGCACTGGAATAATTGGCGCAAAGAGAACGGCAGAGCTTATAAAAGAAAAATTTGAAAAAAATAGTTTTGATGATATTGAAATGGTTGAGCCATTATATGCAAGGCTTAGCCAAGCAGAAATAGAACGGGAGAAAAAAATAAATGGTGAAAATAAGAAGAGCAACTAGTGGTGATTTTGATGCTATATGGGAACTAGAAAAAACAACCTTTGGCGAAGAAACTGAAGAGAGCCTTAAAAGAGCCTTAAAAAGCAGGACATTCGTTTATTTTGTGATGATAGATGATGACGAAATAATAGGCTATGCTGGGCTAAATGAACTTTTGGGCGAAGCAGAAATTTTAACAATTATGATAGAAAAAAGCCATAGGCAACAAGGCTATGGCAAAATGATGCTTGAAAAACTTTTGAGTCATGCTAAAAATAATGGCGCCGAAAAAATTTTTTTAGAAGTTGATGAACACAACAGCGTGGCAAATAAACTATATTCTAGTTTTGGCTTTAAAGAATTAATGCGCAGAGAAAATTATTATCTTTATAAAGATGGAAGCAAGGCAGACGCAATAATTATGAGTAAAAAGTTAGTTTAAACATTGTTTTATTTTTAAGATAAAATTTGTTGTATCAAAGATAAATAACACAAAAAGAAAAAGTGTTTTAAGGGTTACCAAAGAAGTTTTGGAGGGTGAGCATGAACTACATAACTTTTGGTAAACCAGAAAATGAAGCGATTGTGTTTTTACATGGTTGGGGCGGAGGGTTTTCTTCGTTTATGCAAATGGCCAAGTCGCTTTCTTCTAATTACTTTTCAGTGATAGTTGATTTTAATGATGTTTTTTATGGATCTAGAGAAGTGTGTGTGATAGATTTTGCACTTGCTTTAAATGATGTGCTAAAAAATTTTAAACATAAAAGTTTTAATTTTGTTGCTCATTCGTTTGGTGGAAGGGTGCTTGCTAAATTTGCTAGGAATTATCCTGAAAAAATAAAAAAAATTGTGCTTTTTGACACTGCCGGCTTGCCTACACGATTTAATTTGTGGTATTATTTAAAAGTAAAGCGAAGAAATTTTGTTAAATTTCTTGTGAAACATGGCTTTTTATCTGAAAATAGTTTAGAAAAATTTGCTTCAGCCGATTATAAAAGATTAACTAGCAGTGAAAGAAAAAGTTTTTCTAATATAGTTTGTGAAGATTTAACAAATTGTTATGCTCAAATTAATGCTAAAACCTTTATATATTGGGGCAAAAAAGACAAAGAAACACCGCTTTATATGGCAAAAAAACTTAATAAAATTATTAAAAACAGTGGCTTATATGTTGATAAAAACGCAGGACATTTTAGCTATTTAGAAAATAGCACAAAAGCCACCAATGCAGTAAAATATTTTTTGGAGAACTAATTATGATTCGTTTTCTTTTAGCAGAACCTATTAATATGCCAGCACCACTTGGATTTGATTCTTGGCTAACCTTTTGGCTAGTTATTGTGGTTAGTGCATTAAATGCAGCTATGCTTTGTATGGCTGGATATAAATTTTTTCAAGTTTTACAACTTTCTAATTACAGAATTAGTGGTTATTTTAATTGGATAAAAGAAGATAAAGGCGCTTATTGGGGCAGGCTTATTGTGCTTTCATTTTTAAGTTGCGCCGCCTTGCTTGTTACCAATGTGCTTCTAGAGAACTTTATTGTTTATAAAATAATGACTTATCTTGGTTTGCTTTTTTACTTTTTGTTTGTGACCGTGTTTGTTATAAACTTATTTAATGTTTCTAATAAAACGCCACTTAAATACACAAATCGTATGACAAGAATGATTGGTGTAAACTTTATTTTGGTGTTTGTTGCAACTCTTCTTCTTTTAAACTTCACATCTATTTATATTCCATATTTTAAATATGGTGCTGTTGGGTTAACGCCAGCATTGCTTCCTATTTTTGTTTTACTTAGCTATTACATTATGTATCCTTATGATGCAATAAAGAATAAGCATTACACTAAAAAGGCTAAACAAACGCTAATTAATCGCCCAGATTTAATTAAAATTGGCATAACTGGAAGCTATGGGAAAACAAGTGTTAAAAATATTTTAAATGCTATGCTTAGCGAAAAATTTGAAGTTTGTGCGTCTCCGTATAGTTTTAACACACCACTAGGGATATCTAAAACTGTTAGCGAAAACCTTAAAGACCACCATAAAATTTTAATATGTGAGATGGGCGCACGCTATAAGGGCGATATTAGCGAACTATGTGATATCGTGAAGCCTGATATTGGCATTTTAACAGGGATTGGAAACCAGCACCTTGCAACTTTTAAAACTATTGAAAACCTAGAAAACACTAAATTTGAACTTGCAGAAGGACTAAACGACAATGGCGTTATGTTTTTTAATGTTCAAAAAGAAAATATGAAAAAACTTGCAGATAGATGTAAAACCAAAAAGTTTGTGACAAGTTTAGACCTTAAAGACCCCGAGCTTAATATTCAAAATTTAAAAACCACAAGTTCGGGAAGTGAGTTTGATTTAGTTTCAAACGGCAAAACGCTTCATGCAAAAACAATGCTTCTTGGAAAGCATAATGTTTCTAATATTTTATTATGTTGCCGAGTTGCACTTTATTTAGGTGTTTCTCTAGAAGAAATTTGCCACGCTATTAGCAAACTAACTCCGGTTTCTCATAGGCTTGCATTATTGCCATCTGCTAATTCACTTGTTGTGATTGATGATGCATATAATGGAAGCGAAGATGGTGCTAAAGCAGCACTTGATGTGATAAGTGAATTTGAAGGCAAAAAGTTTGTGATAACTCCTGGACTTGTTGAATTAGGCAAAGAGCAGTTTAATTGCAACTTTGAATTTGGCAGAAATATGGCAAGCGTTGCAGATTATGTGATTATAACTGGGGTTGTGAACTATGATGCAATTTCAGCTGGATTACTATTTGCTGGCTTTAATGAAAATAGGGTGCTTCGTGCCGGAAGCATAAAACAAGCCGTTGAAGTTATGAATACATTTAGCAGTGCTGGTGATGTTGTGCTATTTGAAAATGATTTGCCCGATAATTATGCTTAAAGGGGGCTTATGAAACAAAATATTGCAATTGTGTTTGGTGGAAACAGTGCCGAACACGAAGTTTCAGTGATTACTGCAACTCAAATAATAAACGGTTACACAAAGGAAGAATTTAATATTCTTCCTATTTTTTTGGATAA
The DNA here is from genome assembly GCA_017443885.1 of Clostridia bacterium. Classification (GTDB taxonomy): domain Bacteria; phylum Bacillota; class Clostridia; order Christensenellales; family UBA1242; genus UMGS2070. Next base: position 16,449 of record JAFSXW010000085.1, read on the forward strand.
AAATAATGAATTTTATTTTGTTGATAAAAATAAAGTTTCGCTCAAAGATTACGCAAAGAAAACGCTTGATTCAACTATCTTTAAAAAAATTTTTTTTAGGCATCAAAAACCAAATATATATTTAAAAGAATCGCCTAAAAAAGCACTTTTTAAAATAGACGCCTGTGTTAACTGTTGCCATGGTGGAATTGGTGAAAATGGAGAACTTGTGGCATTATTAAACAGCCTTAATATTCCAATAAGTTCTGCAAATGTGTTTGGGCTTGCTTCAACCTTTGATAAGGTTGCAACTAAATTCATTTTAAAGGGGGCAGGAATTGATTGTATTGATTTTGTTTATGTTTATAAAGAGGAGTGGGAAGCTTTCCCAACTAAAACATTAGAAAAACTAAATAAACTTAAATTTCCACTTATCGTGAAACCCGCAAGGCAGGGCTCTAGCATTGGCATTAATAAGGTAAATTCGCCAAAAGAATTAGTTTCGGCAATAAAAATTGCTTTCGAATTTGATAATAAAGTTTTAATAGAAAAAGCCATTATTAATTTTAGAGAATTTAACTGCTCTGCCATCGGGATTGGTGGCGATGAAGTGATGGTTTCAAGCGTTGATGAACCTGTTAAAATTCATGATATTTTAACATTTGAAGATAAATATATAGAGTCTGCTAAAAATAGTAAATCTATGGCCCAGAAAACAAAGGGCATGAATAGCATGAATCGAGAATTTTTGCCAAGTGGAAAGCTTTGCACAAAAATAAAAGACACCACAAAAATCGTGATGAGGCTATTTAATTTAAGTGGGGTTATAAGGGTGGATTATATTTACGATATAAAGAAAAAACGGCTTTATTTAAATGAAATAAATGCCGTTCCCGGTTCGCTTGCTTATTATTTTTGGGCAAAAGATAATATTAGCATAAATGATTTATTAGAAAAATTAGTTTTGATTGCAAAAAAGAATAAAGATAGAGTTTTTAAACTTAAAAATGATTATTCTGTTAGGCTTTTATAGCATATAAATTGCTAATTTTAGCACAGCAATCTGCAAGGCTAGAAGCTACATTTGTTGGACTTAAAACTTTAACTTTATCGCCAAATGCCATAAGCCTTGAAATAAGCCCACTATTGCAAGTTGCCCTAAATTTAATTATAAAATCGCCATTATCTGTGTAGAGTTTAAAATTTGAGCCAAGCCAATCGTAAAAATCTGGTAGCACAGATGGTGATATAGAAAGGCTAACATCAACTTCACTAAAACCACCACTAAGCCATGGTTTTGTGTTTAAGTTGATGTTTTTATGCTCAAAATGCTTGCCAGTTTTAGAAAAACTTGTGATTCTTGAACATTTAAAAAGCCTAAATTCATCTTTTAGCGTGCAATACGCATAAAGATACCAAATGCCATCTTTTAAAACGAGGCAATAGGGGTTTACAATCCTAGAAGAAATTTCGCCTTCTCTGTTTTGATATTCTAATAATATTGATGAAAAACTAGAGCAACAATCTGCCAAATTTAATATTTTTTCGCTAGAAATATTGGTAACGCCCCATGGTAAATTATCTATATAAATTTCTCCATAATTTTGGTTTTGATTTTGTAGTTTTTTAGAATTATTAAGTGCCATATTAAGTTTATCCTTTAAAGTTTTGCTGGTGATATCTATATTTCCTAATTCACTTGAAGACACTAGCGAATTAAGCCTAGAAAGTTCGCTAAATGTTAGGCTATTATTATCTAGCGTGAAATTCTCATCTAGGCTTATTCCGCCACTTCTTCCTTGACTGCAAAAAACTGGCACACCCGAACTAGAAAGCATGTCTATATATCTATAAATCGTTTTTTTCGACACCTCAAATTTCTCACTTAAATCTTTGGCAGATGCTTTTTTATAAATGAGTAGGTGTGTTATTATTCCCATTGCAACATAACTATTCATGGCTCTATAATAAAGCAACAAAAAAAATTTTTCAAGCATTTTTGAACAAATGTTCGATTTTTGTGCAACTTGACCGAAAAATTATTAGTATATTGAGGGTTAAAATTATTTGCCAAATGCAATTATTCTTAGTATAATATATAAAAAAGGCAAAATGCTATGTTTGGGGAAATAAGTGATAAAACAAAAAGAGATGCATATTTAAATGCTCTTTCGCAAGAAAGAGATAATTTTGTTGACCTAAATTTTGAAGAAAACAACAATAAAAATTCTAAAAAAGAAAAATTTGAAGAGAGAGAAATTGTTTCTGGAAAAGAAGCGATAAAACTAGCAAATAAAGATATTGATGTTGTTGGAACATTTAACAAAAAAGCAATTAACAGCGAAAGTAATGTTGCTGATATGAGGTATTATTCTAACTGGCGAACTAGACTTGCTGATTTAAAGGAAAATACGAATGAAGATACAGATGAAGACGAAGCTAATATTGACGAAGATTCTTTAGGAGTTAAACCTTCTTATTCAGGAGATGAAATAGGCAGAGAACCTGGCTTATTTGGGGACGATACAACTCTTTCTTCAAGCAATCAAAGTTATAAATCAAGCAAGGATTTGCTTGATGGTTTATATCAATCAAACACTAAAGAAGAAGATGATAGTAGCATTAGCCTTCTTGATAGTTTGTTTAAAAATAGAAATATAAATCAAGACGATGATGCCATAGATTTAGAAGATAATGATAAAAATGAAAGGCAGTCGTTTTTAAACAGGCGTTTTGCATCATCTTATAAGGAGAGCAATAATGAGAAGTCTTTTAGTGATCATGATGATGAGCAAAATGAAGATGATTACACACTAGATAATTTTGAAGATGATTTTAATTCTTCTTATGATGATATTTCTGCTAATTCTGTGAAGGTGCATTCTAATAGAAATGCAGATGAAGAACTTGATGATGCAGAAGAAAGTTATAATTCTTTTGAAAATGAAAAAGATATTCAACCAAAAATTTTACCAAAGAAAGATATAGTAAAACCAAGTTCAAAACCAAGGAAGAAAAAGAAAAAATATGATGCCGATATTATAGGCGTTTCAGGATTTTTTGGCTAGCTAGGAAGTTAAACATGAATTTTTTAAAAAAGTTAAGAGATGTTTCTATTTCAATTTTACCCATAGTGGTAATTTGTTTGGCTATTCACTTTTTTGTGTATAGGTTTAGTAGCAATGTTATTTTATCTTTTCTTTTGGCAGTTGTTATTATAATTTTAGGTGAAACATTATTCTTTTTGGGTGTTGATGCATCTATTATTCCCATGGGGGAAATTGTTGGGAATAGTTCTGGGAATAAAGCAAAGGTTTTAGTGCTTATTATTTTTGGCTTTATTTTTGGCTTATTTGCAACTATTGCAGAGCCAGATGTTAGTGTGCTTGCTAATCAAACCAAGGCTTTGGGGCTTAATTTATCGCCAATAGTTTTTACATTTATCACAGGATTTGGAGTGGGGGCTTTTGTTGCCTTTGCTCTTTTTCGTATTATTGCAAAGCTAAGCTTTAAAATTGTGCTTGCAATTATCATGGCAATTATTGTGCTAATTAGTATTTTTACTGATGGCAGGCTTGTTGCCCTTGCTTTTGACGCAGGCGGGGCAACAACTGGAATTATAACAAGCCCATTTTTAATTGCAATTAGCACGGGTGTTACTAGAAATAAAGATGGTAAGCAAAATAGTGAAGCGTTTGGTGTTATTGGTATTGCTTCGCTTGGCCCAGTGCTTGCACTATTATTTTTCTTTTTGGTTAGTGGAAAGGGACTAACTTCTGCTCTTTCTTCTGGCGAAGAAATAATCTCGGTTGGAGCACTTCTTTTGAGTGAATTAAAAGCCACAAGTTTATCGCTTTTGCCTTTAATTTTATTCTTTTTTATTTATGAACTTATATTTGTTAAACTTCCAACAAAAAAAGTTTTAAGTTTGCTATTTGGTGCTTTAATTACTTTTATTGGGCTTTATTTATTTTTGTTTGCAATAGATTTTGGTTTCACAAATATGGGAAATGAACTAGGCAAAGCACTCGCTGAGCAAAGCAATGTTTTAATTATAATTTTCTGTGTGGTTTTAGGATTTGTGATAACATTTAGTGAGCCAGCTGTTAAAATACTTGGAAAACAAATTGAAGATGAAACTGGTGGCTACATAAAAGCAAAAACTGTTTTAATTTCGATAGCAATTAGTATGGGAGTTGCAGTTGCCTTAAGTGCTGTGAGGATAATTTTAGATATTAATTTCACTTATATTGTTGCTTTTGGCTATGCACTTGCATTAGTTTTAATGATTTTTTGCCCTAGCATGTTCACGGGAATTGGTTTTGATTCTGGTGGTGTTGCGAGTGGACCAATAACGGCAGCATTTGTTTTGCCACTAATGCTGGGGCTGGCTGGTGGTGCTAGTGGGTTTGGTGTTATTAGTTTAGTTGGCTTAATGCCAATTATTGTGATTGAAATTTTAGGCATAATGTATAGAATTAAAGTTGGGGCTCTTAATATTAGAAGTGAAAGAAATGCTCTTAGAATTGCCTATGAAATGGATATGCTATCTTCAACTGCAAGACTTAAAGAAGAATATTTAAAAGCCAAAGCAAAAAGGGGGAGAAGGAATAGTGTTAGGTAAAAAGAAAACACACACAAAACATTTTCAGCTAAAAAGCATCAATGATTTAGATATGTGCGTGTTTATAGTGAAGCGAAAATTTGAGGGCGACCTTAGGGCACTTATTGAAGAATATGATGGAAGAATTTTAAGTGTTGTGCCAGCTAGTGGCATTAGTCATTCTTCTATGTTTGAAGCAATAAGTAGCATTAGTGAGCCGTGCTCTGTGGCTTTTTGCACAGCAAGAAGTGAAGATAGCAAAAAACTAATTTACAAAGTTAGTGAAGAGTTAGAGCTTTATAAACCAAATAATGGAAAAGCATTTAAAATAGATATAACAGGCTATTTGGGTGCAAAAGCGTTATTTTTATAGGAGAAACGAAATGAAACTTAATGACCAAATTTTTGATAAAGATGATTACAAATTAGTTGTGAGCATTGTGGCTAGGGGATATTCTGGCGAGGTTATAAATATGGCAAAAGCAGCTGGGGCAAAAGGGGCTGTGGTTATTTCTGGCACAGGTGCAGGCGAATCAAAACAAAGTTTTTTTGGGTTCACCGTTAGCCCAGAAAATGAAGTTGTGATGATTGTAACAAAAACAGAGATTGTGATTGATGTGATAGAAAACATATATAAAGCAGTTGATTTTAAAAGCAGAGCAAGAGGGCTGGTGTTTGCTCTTCCGATTGATTATGTTACTGGCATGAGCCACATAAAAGAAGACGAAGAAGAATAGTTTTTATCTTTTTGCGTGTTTTAAAATGACCTCAACAACTTTATTTGTGCCATTTTTAAAACCTGCATTTTTAAGATTGTTTTTTAAAAAAAGTGCATTTTTTTGCAGTTTTTCAATATTTTCTTTTAAATTTTGCGAATTTAAAGAATCTTGCTCTAACATTAGAGCATATTTTTTTTCGCTAAAATATTTTGCATTTTCAACTTGGTCGCCTCGGCTAGCGCCTTTAGGCAGTGGAATAAGAAGCATTGGTTTATTGCTAGTTGCAAGTTCAAATATCGTGTTGCTTCCAGCTCTTGAAATAACATAGTCGCTAGCAGACATAAGCGTTGGCATATTGCTTGCAAATTCAATTTGATGATAATGTGGCAAATTAATATTTCTATTTAAGTTTCCTTTTCCAACAACATGGTAAACTTCAAAGTTGTCGTTTAAATACTTTGCAATTTTAAAGCAGGCATTATTAATTGCAACACTTCCAAGGCTTCCACCAGTAATAAGAAGCATTTTTCTGCTAGATGGGAGTTTTAAATCCTGTTTTGCTTTATTTGGAGAAACAAACAAATTTAAAGAAAGTGGCGTGCCAGTGAAAATGCCATTGTTTATGTTTTGTGCTGTTTTTTCAAATGTGGTGCAAACAGCTTTTGCTTTTTTAGTGCATATTTTATTTGCAAGCCCCATGCTTAAATCGCTTTCGTGACAAACCACTGGAATTTTTAACATATTTGCCGCAAGCACAACTGGAACTGACACATATCCGCCCTTAGAAAAAACAACATTAGGCATCAACTTTTTTAAAATCTTTTTGGCTTCTATTATTGCCTTTATTAATTTAAATGGAATAAATAAATTTACAAAAAATTTTCCACGCACAAGTTTTGTGCTACTGATTTCGTAAAATGGCAATACTTTTGATTCTTCAATTAGTTTTTTTTCTAGGCCAGAAGAACCAATATAATAAACATTATTAAAATGTTTTTTTAATTCTTGTGTTAAGTTTAAATTTGGCGAAATATGGCCAGCAGTTCCGCCACCTGTGAGCACTATAGATTCA
>JAFSXW010000086.1 GCA_017443885.1 Clostridia bacterium
AAAATGAAAAAGGGAAATGTTAAAATTTTTATTGGTAGAATAAAATAAAGGCAAGCAAAAAAATAAAATTAGTGCTTGCTTTTTTAATGTTTTCTTTTTTAGTTTTAAAACAAAAATTTTAATATTCTTTTTGTTTGACACTTTAGTTTAATAAAATTATAATATATATAATGAAAAAAATTAGTAAAACAAAAAATATTATTCTTTCTTTAATATTATGCCTAGCATTTGGGCTTATTTTTTGCTTGCCAAATGTAAATATTGGTGGGGATAAAAATATAATTAGCGAAAAATCAAATGTTCTTAAAGATTATGTTTCGGGGTTTGATGGGTCTAGTGCATATCTAGCACTAAACTCTAATTACGCAAAACTTACTGAGGACACTTTTAGCGGAACAATTAGCACAAGTAGCGTGTTTACAGTTTTTGTTTCAAATAGTTATACTAATGGTGGTGAAGATGTTTCTTATAGTTTTTCGCTTGCCGAAGGCACTGCTGAAAATTCAACTAAATTTAATTTTGGGGTGGACACATCATTTACTTTATTAGATTTTTCTAACACTAGAAATGGTATGTCGTCTAACAATAATTACACTAAAACTATAGCATCGGCATCTAGCGAAGTTGCACTAACAGAATTTGCAAATGGTGCAAATGTGTTTGCTCCAAGCATTATTCAAAATGGCCTTAATAATGAGCGTTTTCAGTTTATAATAAGTTTTGGAAACTGCAATAGCACAGATATGCCAACTGCCGGTGAAACTTATTATTTTATTGTTTATAGAAACACTCGAAACACAAAAACAGCAATAGGATATAAAGAAGTTGTGTTTACAGACCAGGCAACTAGTTTTGCTTTTACTTCTAGCACACTTCATCAATCCATTTTAAGCGACAGCACCGAAAACTTCACTTTAAACTTTAATCCATCTAATGCTAATAGTTCGGCTTTAAATGGTGTGGGCAGTGGGGTTAGGCTTAAAATTAATAGCCCAGCAAACACCACTCTTCCAAGCACAACAAGTTTTGTGTTAAAATATAATAATGTTCAGCAGGGTGATAGTGTTAGCCTAGAAAAATCTTTCGCTTTTGATTTTACACAATCTTCCACGATGGTTGCAGAGGTGATGATCCCATATAATAGTGGGCTTGCTGACGGGAATTACACTTTTGCATTTGAAGTTTTTGATAGAAACGCAAATGTTATTGCCACGGCAACACAAGTGCTTTCATTTATAAATGTAAACTATAAGGTTAGGGCAACATCTTATGTGCAAGATGCCGAATTAGTTTTCCATAAAAGCGTGGTTTACACTATTGGTGAATCTTTAAATGCAACTTGCCATATTGAAGAGAATTTACCAGAAGGTTCTAGTATGAAATTAAGGCTAGAAAAAAGGCAAGCAAATCAATCAACTTTTGTGCTGTATGACACAGATTTAGATTTAGAAATAACACAAATGAGAACAAGATTTGCTTCGGTTTCAACACCTAGTTTACAAAAAGTGTTTCATTATGGAACTAGCATAACCGCAGAGATGGTTTTAAGATTTCATATTGAAGTGTATGATAGAAATGGGGATTTACAATCTACCACCAACTGCTATTTCGCAGTTGTTGAACCAACTGAATAATTAGCGTTTTTGCTAGAAAATATGGAGTGTTATGTGTGATATAACACTCTTTTTTTATGCACTATTTGTATAAACTAAAATATTAAAGCATAAGTTTTAATAATTATGGCAAAGGCGAAAAAAATAATGCTAATGATTTTTGAAATAGTGCTAATTGGCATTGTGGTTTTTTTATGTGTGATATCTGGAACTATCGCCGTTAAAAAATCTTCGAATTTAATAGAAGAAAAATTTTTTGGAAAAAGAAATAACGAAACCATTTTGGAATTGTGGCATATAGAAACTTTTGAAGGTGGGTCGGCTTCTAGGGAAAACTGGCTTAATTTGCGGGCATTAGAGTTTGAAAAATTAAATAAAGGCATTTTTGTTTTAATAAAAAAAGTAAGCACAGAGGAATTAAAAATATCGGTAGAAGAAGGAAAGAAACCAGATTTGATTAGTTTTGGATATGGGGTTCAAAACTATTTTGAAAATTATTTAGTTCCATTAAATTTAGAAAACAGAAAAAATCTTAAAGAAACATTTTTATTAAGTGGAGAAAAAAATGGCAAACTTTTGGCAGTTCCGTATTGTTATTCTAGGCATCTTTTATTTTCCACAAATGAAAAGATTGAAAAAGCAGGCAATAATGCAAAAGATGGGCTAGACAATTTACTTTTTTCATCATCCTACACATATAAAACAAAAAAGGCAGAAAAAATTGTGTATTCTTGTGTGTTTGGGGGAACTAATAACCCAGGTCTTTCTGTTTTAAGTTCTAAGGAAAATGCAATTTTTCCTGATAGCGAAAAAACTTCAAGCTTTGAAGCGTATTTAAATTTTATGGGAGGCAAAGCAAGTATTTTAGTTGGGAATTTAAGAGATTTATCTAGGCTTGAAAACAAAGTTAATAATGGGCAGATAACAAGTTTACTTTGCGAACCGTTTGAAACTAAAACAGCGCTTACGCAAAATTTAGCCGTTATTTCAGGGAATAGCGAAAAACAAGTTCTTGCAAATGCTTTTATTGATTATTGTTTGAGTGGTGCTAGTCAGTATAATGTTTCTAGGCTAGGAATGTTGTCTCCGTGCTTTAATATATATAATGAGCCTAGCATACTTTCTAAAGTTGAAAAGTTAAGCGAAAAAATTGAAGCAGTGAAACTTTTTAAATAAATAATATATTATTAATATAATAAAAGATTGAAAAAAAATAAAAAAAGGAGTAAACTATGTGTAGTATTGTAGATAAGCTTAA
>JAFSXW010000087.1 GCA_017443885.1 Clostridia bacterium
AACAAAAATTTTAAGCAAAATACTTTCTCCTATAATTAATTTAATCTTTGGCAAAAACACACTATCTAGCGAAAGTAAACAACTTGTGAGTATGAATATGAGCGCTAATATTTTAGGAATGAATGGTGCTGCCACCCCTCTTGGAATAAAGGCAATAGAAAGCATGGGCAAAAACGAAACAAAAGCCACTTTCCCAATGATAATGCTAACGGTTATCAGTTGCACCAGCATTCAAATTTTGCCAACTAGTATTATGGGATTGATGTCGGCAAGTGGAAGCAAAAACCCATCTTCTATAATTTTGCCATCAATATTAGCAGGGCTTTTAAGCACAATAATTGCAATAGTTCTCACAAAACTAATTCACAAAATAACATCTAAAAAGGTTAAAAAATGATGGCAGTTTATATAGTTCCTGCTTTTATATTAATATTGTGCATTTTTTGCCTAGTTAAAAACATAAATGCATATTCATATTTTGCAAAAGGTGCTAGCGAGGCTCTAGATTTAGCAATAAAAACATTTCCACTTTTAGTTGCAATTTTTTGTGCTGTGGAATTATTTAAATTAAGTGGGCTTGCAGATGTTGTGTCTAACTTTCTTTCCCCAATTTTTTCTGCAATTGGAATACCAAAAGAACTTACCAACTTTTTAGTTTTAAGGCCTTTTTCTGGGTCTGGCAGTATTGCAATGGTTAGCGAAATATATGACACCTATGGCCCCGATAGCTATATTTCTAGGTGTGCTAGTGTTATTATGAGTTGCAGTGAAACTATATTTTATGTAACTGCAATATATTTTTCAACCACGAAAGTAAAAAAATTAGGCTACACAATCCCTGTAGCCCTTGTTTCAACAATAATTGGAAGCATAATTGCCTGCCTTCTTTGCAAAATTATATAGCAGAATTTCTATTGTATATTCTTTTAATCATATCCGTCTCTGTGCCATCTTCATTGCAAAGAATTATTGGTTCTAAAATTTCAGTTTCACACTTTTCATTTAAAACTGCTTGAACTAAAAATATATGCGAAGGCTTACTTTTTTTAGGAAAACAATAACAAAGCTTTTTAATATAAAAACCCTGTTTTTCAAGTTCCTTCACTATTTCTGTTTTTCTTTCGGTTCTATGAACTAAATATAAACTTCCACCGCTAGTTAGCATTTTTTTAGCAGAAATTATTAAACTAGAAATATCCATATCTATTTCAAAGCGAGCTTTTAAAACCTCTTCTTTTTTAGGAAGCCTGCCTTCTTTTGCCTTAAAATATGGGGGATTTGCCACTATTATGTTTGGCATAGCACCACTGTTTTTTGTAAAATTTTGAAAAGAAGAATTAACAACTTCTATGTTTTTTAAACCATTAAGTTTCACACTTCTAGCACACATATCTGCCATATTTTCTTGAATTTCAATAGCATAAATTTTTTGTGGATGAATTTTTGCTGTTAAAAGAATTGAAATAACCCCACTCCCGGCACAAAATTCCACAATGGTTAAACCTTCTTTTTCCTTAATAAAATTCGCAAGAAGCACAGCATCAGTTGTAAAACTATACCCACTTTTCTTTTGAATCAAAACAAGACCTTCACATTGAAGGTCGCAAATTTCCTCATCTTCTTTCAAAAAGTTACTATTCACTAACAGGTGCGCCAACTGGGCAAACAGAAGCACACATTCCGCAAGAAACACATTTAGAGGCGTCTATTTTATATTTTTCGCCATCAAAACTAATTGCCCCAACCGGACACATTGGTTCGCAACCACCACATTTAATGCATTTTTCTGTAATTTGATATGCCATAATAAATTCTCCTAAAATTTTATATCTTCAAGTTTAAATTCTTCAACTGTGATATTTCCATCATTGCCAGTAAATTTCACACTAACAAGTTCTCTAAGGGCGTCTCGATACACACAAACCCCCTTGCCTTTTGGCGAAGTAACCTCACTATTCATCTTTGGCATCTTCTTCAAAACTTCTTCATAGTTAGAATTTTCATATGCAAGGCAACACATAAGCCTTCCGCAAAGCCCATTAATTTTTGTTGGCGATAAACTTATGCCCTGTGTTTTTGCCATTTTAACACTCACATGGCTAAAATCATTTAAATATCTTTTGCAACAGCAAATTTCGCCACATGGCCCAAGCCCACCTTTATTCTTCACTTCATCTCTTTGGCCAAGTTGCTTTAATTCAATCCTAACTTTAAAAGTTGAAGCAAGGTCTTTTAAAAGTTCTCTAAAATCCACTCTATCTTCGGCAGTAAATTCAACCACAAGTTTTCCACCATCTAGCGTATAAAAACAATCACTAATTTTCATATCTAACTTTTGGGCTTTAACTTTCTCTTTTATTTGTTTAATAACAGATGGTATTTTTGCATCTAATTGCACTTTTTTATTCTCATCTTTTTCGGTTGCAATTCTAAGCACATCTTTTATTTCAAATTCGCCTTCAACTTCTTTATCTATAAAAACGCATGTTGCAATTTGCATACCTGCACTAGTTTCAACAACAATTCTATCTCCAGCATTAATAGTTAAATTATTTGGATTAAAATAATAAATTTTTCCGCCATCATTAAATTTTGCCCCAATTACTTTTTGCATTTAACTTTAACCTCCACCATTTTTAGCAAAAACTCATCTAACACGCAAACAGCATTCGCATTCATTGCAATATCTTTTAAAGACCCAAACGCCTCTTTCATAATCAGGCTTATTCCTTCCAATGTGAAGCCTTGGCTAATAACTATAATTCTATTTAAAGCATCTTTGTGGCTCACTAGTTCTTCTTTACCCGATATCACCATCATTATATCACGCAATATGCTAATTAGAAAATCAAAAAAATCTTTTATGTCTATTTTTTGCAAATTTATTTTAGAAACAAATCCTAAAATATCCTTGCTAGAATTAACTTTTTCTAGCATCTCCAAAACATTTTCATATAATAAAAGATATTCTTTGTTATTTATAAAGCTTAAGGCTTTCTCGATATTTGTGCCTGCAATAGAAAGATAAACACCAGCATCTTTTTGGTTTGAAGCCTTTTCGATAACACTTCTTGCATCACTCTCTGTTGCACCTTTCAAGTTTATTTTATTTACCCTTGATAAAATAGTTGGCAAAATACCATTTTGCGTTTTGCTTGCAAGAATTATAATAGCGCTTTTAGGTGGCTCCTCTATTGTTTTTAGAAGTTTATTTTGGGCTTCTTCTGTTAAAAGCGAAGCATCATAAATTGCATAAACTTTAAAATCGCTCTCATAAGGCATCACATAAACATCACTAGCAATATCTTCAATATCTTTAACACTTATCGTTTTTTCACTAGAAATAAAAGAAAAATCTGGATGTGCAAAATTCTCGCCTGCGTCTTCTTTGTTTAAAATTAATTTTGAAAATAATTCCACAAATTCTTTCAGAAAAACGCCGTCTTCACACGCAAAAAAATACGCATGCGAAAGATTTTTCTCTTCTTTGTTTTTCTTTAGCATTGCATATTCCTTACTTTTTGCAACAATATTCTTCACAATTTCCACAAATTTAGATTAACAAATAAAACAAAATATGTCAAGTTTTAATTAAAAAGCAAGCCCCTTAAAATAAAGGGCTTGATTTTTATTATTTAACTTCTAAAATTTTAACAGTAAAACTTCCGCCATCTGGGGTGCTAACTGCAACTTCTTCGCCTTCTTTATGCCCAATAAGTGCTTTACCTATTGGCGATTCATTGCTAATAAGCCCATTATCTGGATTGCTTTCTAGCGTTCCAACAAGTTTATAAGTGTTCTTTTCGTCAAATTCAGGGTCGTAAATAGTAACTGTGCTACCAACGATTATCTCACCCTTTTTCTTTTTGTTATCTTTAATAATTTTGGCAGTTCTAAGCGTTTCTTCAATTAAAACAATTTTACTTTCTAGCCTTCCTTGCTCTGCTCTTGCTGCATCATATTCGCTATTTTCACTTAAATCGCCATATTCTCTTGCGGCTTTTAAATGCTCGCTAACTTCTTGCCTTTTAACGGTTTTAAGATACGCCAAAAGTTCCTCTTGTTCTTTTTTACCTTCTTCGGTTAAATAAACTTCTGCCACCTTTATTTATCTCCTTATTCTTTATACTTGCTTATTATATTTACACCATAAAATTTTGTCAAGAAATTTGATAAAATTATTTTGCATTTTTTGTTATTGCACTAAAAATTTTATTGCCTCTTTTGCCATTTTATGCTAATATTTTTTAAGAGGAAACCACTATGATAAAAATCTGGGCAAAACTAATGTATGGGCAAAAATTAGGCAAAAATATTATTTACGAGAGTTTAGATGCATACTCTCCTGATTATTTATACCCTCATATTCAAGAAATATGCCATAAATTAGATATTCCAACGCCCGTTGTTTTAAAAAGCCATCTAGCAAACTTTCACAAATTCAATTATGCCACATTTTCAAAAAAAGATTTTGTTGAAAGCATAGATTTTGATTCTTTAATAATTGAGCATTGCATTGAAAAATAAACATAAAAAAACCCTATTAAAATTAGGGTTTTATTTTTTTAAACTATTTTATTAAACACACCATTATAATCCATTAACACATTAGTTATTCTATCTGCAAGAGATATAATAGTTAAATTTTTGCCATTAGAATATTGACCAGCAAATCCTAATAGCCTTTTAATAAATGCTTCGGCATTGTTTTTATAATTTGCCTCATAAATTTTAACAAGACTGTTAAAGTTATCTATAATAAGCACCACATTTTCATCTTCACAAATATAACTTTTTGCCCTGTTTATTGCCTTACTAGCACAAACTAGCCCTGCCATAACATTATCGGTAGATAAACTAACAAACATATCATTTGTGTCATTAGTATTTGCCTTTTCTTCCTTTTCAAGGCAAAGACTCACAACTTTATAATCACCTTTTATTTCGCTGGCAATTTTTTCGCATAAAGCAGTTGTTTTATAATCTACATTTGCATTAATTGCAACATTTGAGCCAGCATTAACACTTGCCCCCTGCACTTTTAATTTACTATTTAAAAGAGATGTTTTTGAAAGCCTATTAAACATAACATCATAATCACTAACCGGGCAATTATTAATTGTTATTATTTTGCCAACTTCTTTATGCCTAGCATTTGCATTTGCCACATAATAAGTAAGCACATCATATTCTCTAAGGGCATAATCTTTTTCATATGCCTTGCTTATAATTGCATCATCTGGGCTTTCAACAAACGGATAAACCCTTGCATACATATTGCCATTGTGCAAAACCACAGAGCCCGTTTTAATTTCGCCTTGAGTGCTAACAGTTTCCGAGGCAACCTTCATTAATCCAGCATCATTATAAGAATAAAGATTAGTTAAACTAACATCTTCAATAGTTGCTTTTTGTGGTCTGCCACGCCTATCTTTTTGCTTATAAGGCTTTATATCGCCAACAACAATAGAAAAAATAGCCTCAACCAAACTTTCTTTGTTTAATGAACTTGGAGATTTAACCCCCACCTGAGACCCTAACTTTCTAAGTTCGTGAATATTAAGATTATAAAGCCCTTCTTTTGAAAAGCCTTCATTATTAGTATTCATTATTAGCTCCTTATTGCAAAATTAAGGATATCATATTTGAATAATTTTTGCAATGTTTTTTAATGCCTAACCAAAAAATTTATTAACTATTTCATAAAGCCTAGATTTATATGTTATTGTGTTTGAAGTGGTATTTTCTGCCATAGTGAAGCATAATGGAGGATACACCACACACCACCAATTATTTCCACTGCCACTACCAAGGTCTATAATTAAAGCATCATACACCCCCTCATTTAAAACAACTTCATTATATGCACGCGTTGGAAAATATTCATCACAAAGGCGAGGATACGCTTTATAATTAAACCCCTCGTTTAAAAGCACACTATCAGCCACTTGTTTTATATCTTTTAAATGGCTTTTTATTGCACCATGTGCCTCTTCTAGCGTATCAAAAGATGCCACAATTGGCACTAAAAAATCCACAACCTTTTCTTTAACTTTCATCTTCACATTTTGATCTGCTTCACTATTAGAATTGGCTCTAATATGAAGCCTTAAACAAGATTCTTTGCTTATATCTTGTGCAGAAGCCACTTTAGAACTTGCGTTGTTTTTAAAACATAAAACTCCCACAATAGTTAGAATTAAACAAACAAAAATTGCTATTATTAATTTTTTTGTATTACTCATCACATCTCTCCTAAAAAAAATAGTTTCCGCATCTATAAATTTTAAATAAAAAAATATGAGAGATTATAACTAATCTCCCACACTTTTTGGCGTTTTTTATTTTTTAATAATTAAAATTTCCATCTTTGTGCCTGTAAACTAAAATTTTATCCTTAGGCTTCACTTCGCTTATATCATTTTGCATCATTATATCTTCTGGTCTTGCTTTTAGTTTTTTGCTAATGCTAAACACATCATCATTTTCTTCTGCAATGCAAGTAATAATAGCACTTTCATCGTTTGTAAGTTCCCCACAGTCTTCAATTCTCGAAACAAACTCTAAATATCTATTTTCCGTTTTTGCCATTGTTATTTCTAACATGGTTTCAACAATAATTTCATGCCCACCATGAACTTTTGCACTAATCCCAGTTTGTGCAACATTTATAACGCTAGTGTAATCTTCGCCAACGCTAACGCTAAATGGCATTGTATTCACCTTAAAAGCAATTTTTCCGCCATCTGCTCTAAACACAAAACCAAGTTCAATTGTGCCACACACACACTTTTCACTAGCCACATAATTCCACTCTACTAACCTTGTAGGCGTTGCGTAAAGAAGTTCATCAAATTGAGGAAATTCTTCTAAACCAAACGAAAAATTTAATGTTTCTTGTTTTGTGTTTTGCCCAAGCGTTGTGCTTAGTTCTTCACACGATAACGAAATTTTAGAGTCTCTGTCAAGCAAGTAAGCATCAAGAGAAACCTCAATTTCTTCTTTTTTATATAAAACTGCATTAGCAAGCGCACCAAGTGTTAAAGATAGCGTTTTTTTATTGTCATTTTCTGTAAAGATATAATCGCATTTAAGCATATTAAGCCTAGCATAAACTTCATCACCATCGCTAGCCATAGGCATGCTCACTTCTTGCGCAAAATCCACATTTTTGTTTAACACCAAAGCACCATTTTCTGCTTGTGCAATTATTTCTAAATAAACAGTTCCAATTAGTGCCACTTTGTCTTGCCCAGCATTAACTGCTTTAAGCACAATGCTAGGGCTCACACTAACCACATTTTCAATATCTTCATCAATGCTTAAATCTTCAATAATGTTAAAGCTATCACTAACATTACTGGTGGCATTTTTCACTTCTTTCACTTGTTTTTTGCAAACTAAATTTTCATTTTCAACTAAATTAGAAACAACAGTAGGCAAAAGCCCCATGCATTCAATTTCAACTAAACAAGACACAAAAATAGTATCCCCAGAAATTTTAAATTCCACATCTTTATTTTTTGCATAAAAACTTAAGCTTTCAAGCTCTTTCACTTCACTTTTATTTTGCCACTCTAGTTGTCCCCTAACGGCTTTCAGTTCACCTTCTTCGTTTAAATAACAAACACTAACATTTGTTTGCCCATTAAAACTAGCGCTTGGCCCTAAAATATCACTATTGTTTATCTCTGAATAGCAGTCAACTTTAACAACGCTTTTCACATCTTCCCCATCTATTGCCGAAAATTTCCCCGAAACCGAAAACTCACAAACACTTTCTTCTTTTAGTTTAGATAAATTTGTTTGGTTAAATTCAAACGCCATAAAAACCTCCCCAATTTTGGTCTTGTTAATTTCTATGACGCTCAAACTTTAAATATGCAACTTTTTTTCTTTTTGCATAATTTTTTATTTTTTAGCCATTGATTTTAAAAAGCGTGTATTATTTTTTTGAATTTTTTGTTATTTTCACATCTCCGCATAAAACCTCGTTATAACTATAACTAAGCATGTTTTGAGCAATGGGATTATCCACTTTTATTGTAAAAATGCTAGGATAAACATTCACAATTTCTCCCGAAAACTTTTCACTTTTTCTCCGTCCTTTCGTTATGCTCATCTTCACACTTTCGCCCCTAAGGCTTTTAATTTGCTCGGCTATTTCTTCTAGAGTTATGCCACTTTTTCGCATAAAAATCTCCTTAGCCTAATTTTCCCCATTATTTTAATTTTTAAACAAAAAAAAACAAGCCTGCTTTAAGGCTTGCTCTTTCTATTATATTCTATTGTTATTTAATCATCATAATCATCTAAATCTGTGTGAGTATCGTTGTCTAAATCTTCATCGTCATCATCAGAAAGTTCTTCATCTATATCCTCATCATCATCTAGGCTTTCATCAAAATCGTCATAATCTTCATCAAAATCTTCGTCTAGATCATCTTTAAAGTCATCATCTAAATCATCTGAAAAATCTTCATCATCTTCATCGTCGTCATCAAAGCTATTTTCATCATCTTCAATTTCGCTAAAACTAACAATTTCCACATCATCGTCACTATTGTTAACAGAATCTAAATCTTCTTTATTTTCTTGCCAAGAGCCTTCATCACTATCTTCTCTTTCGTCATCACCTTCACTAACAACATCATCAAGAGTTCTCTTTTTAGCACAAGAATCACACATGGCTTGATCAACACTAACAGTGTTCACACCACAAATTGGGCAAAGTTCTAAATCTTCACTATACTCATCAGAAAGTTTTAATTCAGATTTACAAACAAGACAATATTCTTCATCAACTGGAATATAATTGAGTTCGCATCTAGGGCATTTTTTGTATTTCACTTTATTTTCCATAAACTTTCTCCTACACTATTATACGCATTATTCAAACACTATCGCCACAACTTGCGTAAGCACATAATCGAACATATATTATACCAAAACTTTTTATTTGTAAACCTTTTTAATAAACATTTTTAAATTATTTTTAAATTTTTTTCCGAAAGCTTTGTTTTTAATTTTTTTGCAGTTAGAATTATGAATTAAACACATTATATTTTTTTTAGTATTGATTTAAGCCAATAAGTTAAACAAAGTAATTTTTTAAACACACTTGTTAATATTTAAAATAAAAAACAAACCCAGCAAAACTCTGGATTTGTTTTAAAATATAAACCGTAATTTTTATTTTTTAATAAATTTAATAAAATTAATTTATTATTAATAATTTTCTTTTCTAACTTCAAAATAGCTTTGTGGATGAGCACAAACAGGGCAAACCATTGGTGCTTTTTTACCAATAACTAAATGTCCACAATTTCTGCACTCCCACATAGTTTCTTCGCTCTTTTCAAAAACTTTTTGCATCTCAATATTTTTTAAAAGTTTTCTAAATCTTTCTTCGTGTGCTTTTTCTATTTGAGCAACTGCTCTAAATTTAAATGCAATAGAAGCAAAGCCTTCTTCTTCTGCCACTTTCGCAAAATTTTCATACATATCAGTCCACTCATAATTTTCGCCATTTGCAGCCGCAACTAAATTCTCTGCTGTGCTTTGTAGTTCTCCCAATTCTTTAAACCACATTTTTGCGTGCTCTTTTTCATTTTCAGCAGTTTTTGTAAATATTTCGCAAATTTGCTCAAATCCTTCTTTTTTAGCAACACTAGCAAAATAAGTGTATTTATTTCTAGCCTGACTTTCTCCTGCAAATGCAGTTCTTAAATTTTGCTCAGTTCTTGATCCTTTAAGTTCCATTTATTTTCTCCTTTATTAAAATCTATTCAATTATACTACTTAAACAAAAACCGGTCAACTTTTTTAATTTACAAACTTATTTTTTATTTATAAACTTAAAGAAAAACAAGCACTGTTTGCTTGTTTTCATAAATTTAAAAGAGTGAGAGCTTACAAAAAAACGCAAAAATTAATAAAAAATATTAAAATTTGCTAGAAAAATTCATGTGTTATGCCTAACATAGCACTTTTAATTACTAAAAAAATCTATTATTGCATCTTTAAGTTTTTTTGTTGATTCTATTTTTAGAAGTTCTATTTTTGCCTTTGCCCCATTATTTTCATTTTTAAGAAAGTGAACTAAATGAGCTCGCATTTGGCAAATTGCGTAATGCTCGCTATAATTTTTTTGCATTATTTTAAGCATAGTAAGCAAGGCTTCAAATTTTGAATACTTTGGTTTACTTCCTAGTATTTCACTAAAAATTTGAGGATTCCCTAGCGCACCTCGCCCAATCATGATGCCATCTGCTTTTGTTTCTTCTAAGCACGCAATTGCATCTGCTCTAGCTTTTATATCACCATTTGCAAAAACGGGAATTTTAAC
>JAFSXW010000088.1 GCA_017443885.1 Clostridia bacterium
CTCACTGGCTAGCAAGTACAAGGAGTACATGCGTCGCCAGACTCGCAATTGTTTCTTTCTTCTTCATAGAAAACTAAAGGTTTTTAAAATGAAGAAAAAGTTGGGAGAATTGCATATTGTTGCATAAATGCAGAAATTGTAATATTTTTCATAAACTATTGCAATTTTAGATAAAAACTGCTAGAATATGGCAGTAAAAGTGCAAAACTTATAAAAATTTTGCATAAAATGGCAGATTTTAATAAAAATGTATAAAATCTGCACATAAGTTTGGTAAAAATTTACGAATTTTTGCCAAGATTAATTTAATAAAAAGTTTCAAGTTGCGATGAAGAAGAATGCAACAAAAGCGAGGCTAACTAAGATTGTACTCTTTGTACTATCAAGTTAGCAAGCTTGTAGTTGACGCACTTATTCACACAAATTGAACTTTTTATATATTGTGGGAGGGGTAAATTTAAAAGCACTGCCCCAAATAAAACCACACAGGTTAAAGGAGAGAAAAATGGCACCTGCAAAAAAAATTACCGCTGTTGTTAAGCTTCAACTTCCAGCAGGAAAAGCAACACCAGCACCACCAGTAGGTTCAATGCTTGGACCTTATGGAATCAACTTGCCAGGCTTCGTTAAAGATTTTAACGACAAAACAGCTAGTCAAGTTGGATTTGTTATCCCAGTTGTGATGACAATTTATGCCGACCGCTCTTTCACCTTTGAACTTAAAACTCCACCAGCTGCAGTTTTAATTAAAAAGGCTTTAGGATTAGAAAGTGCAAGTGGCAAACCAAACAAAGAAAAAGTCGGAAAACTAACCAAAGATCAAGTTCGTGAAATTGCACAAACTAAAATGCGTGATTTAAACGCTGCTAGTTTAGAATCTGCTATGAGCATGATCAAAGGTACAGCACGCAGTATGGGCGTTACGGTGGAGGAATAATTATGAAACACGGAAAGATTTATAACGCAAATGCCCAAAAAATTGAAAAGAATAAAATTTATGAAACACATGATGCTTTAAATTTAGCTATTGAAACTGCTGGCGCAAAATTTGATGAAACAATTGAAGCACACATTAAACTTGGTGTTGATCCTAAAAATGCAGATCAACAAGTTCGTGGAAGCGTTGTTCTTCCAAACGGAACTGGTAAGTCTTTAAAAGTTTTAGTTATTGCAAAAGGCGATAAGGCAGAAGATGCTAAAAAAGCTGGCGCAGATTTCGTTGGCGCAGAAGAGATGATTGATAAAATCACTCGCGAAAACTGGCTTGGTTTTGATGCATGCATCACCACTCCAGATATGATGGGCTTAGTTGGTAGAATTGCAAGAATTCTTGGACCTCGTGGCCTTATGCCAAACCCAAAAAGCGGAACTGTTACACCAGATGTAGCAAAAGCTATTAAAGATATTAAAGCTGGTAAAGTTGAATACAGACTTGATAAATTTGGAATCATTCACTGCTCTATTGGTAAAAAGAGCTTTGGCGTTGAAAAACTTGAAGAGAACTACAACACTCTTTTAGATGCAATTGTTAAGGCAAAACCACAAGCAGCAAAAGGAACATATTTAAAATCTATTAGCGTTGCTAGCACAATGGGCCCTGGAATTAAAACAACATACAGAGTTTAATAAAAGCATAAAAACACCACTTTTTTAAGTGGTGTTTTTTTTATAAAATTTTTAAATAGTGTTGATATTTGTTGATTTTTGTTATAAACTATATAGGCAAATTAATTTTCGGAGGATAAAATAAAGAAATGCAAAAATTACCATTAAAACAAGCGTTAACAGAATTTAATCATTTACAAGCTGGAGCATCTAAAAAAAGTTATCCAAACACTAGAAAATCTTTATATACCTATTATGAGCATAATAAATATACTGTTAGGCCTGTTAATGAAATGTTTAATTTTAAACATAGCGTTGTAAAAAGTAAAAACAGCGGGAAAGCCCTTGCTTATATTGAGGTTACACAAAGTCCGCTAAAAGATTACTGGAACTATAAATTTAGCCATAGAAGAAGAGAAATTAATTATCCAGATTTGCTTTATAGAAATCCAGAATATGAAGCATGGGAAGATGTTATTATAAAAAATGGAACTTATGTTGAGATGCTTTCTGCTGCAACATGTTTGGGGACGGATCCTGTGAAACTATTTACAGCCGCATATAATAGAGCTCTTCAACTTGAAAGAAAGGAAGACAAGATTAAAGAAGATTTTAAAAAATATTTTAAAACAAGATCAGATGAAGAACTTGAGTTTGTGGAAATGTTCTATCCAACATATAAAATTTACGAAAACAAAATGAATATTATAAAAGAGCAAATTATAAATAGCACATTTAATAAAGAAACCGCACAAGAAAAATAGCAAAACCCTTGACAAAGGCTAAATAAAGGTGTATTATAACTGTGTAATTAAATATTAAATTCGGAATCAGCCAAAGACAGCAAGTGGACTTTTAAAATTTCCTTAATATCTTGCCGAGGTGAACATAAAAGTGAGTTTTTATTACCCTTATGTTTTTGACTGAACATAAGGGTTTTTTATTTGTTACCTTTCACACTTAAAATAAAAGGGAGGAAACATAATGTCAGCAAATTTTGAAAACAAAAAACTTGTGGTTGAAGAAATTGTTAGCCACGCAAAAGATGCTAAGGCAATTGTGCTTGTAGACTATAAAGGTTTAACTGTTGCTCAAGTTACTGAACTTAGAAACAACTTCCGTGAAAACGGTTGCGTTTATAAGGTTTATAAAAACAGGCTTCTTAAACGCGCTTTCGAAAGTTTAGGAATTAACTTCGACGCTGGCCTTTTAGAAGGAACTACTGCAGTGGCATTCAGTAATACTGATGCTGTTGCACCTGCCAAGATTGCAGTTGATGGGGAGAATAAATATAAAGTTATAAAAGTTAAAGCTGGATATGCAGAAGGCAAACTTTATAACGAAACAGAAATTAAAGCACTTGCTGCTATCCCTTCAAAAGAAGTTTTGGTTGCACAATTACTTGGTATGCTAACTAGTCCTATGCGTTCACTTGCAGTTGCTGTTAGTGAAATTGCAAAAAAGAATGCATAACAAAAATTAAAATATTAAAAATTAAGGAGAAAAATAAAATGGCAGATATTAAAAAAATGTTAGAAGAAATTAAAGGCATGACAGTTGTTGAACTTAACGACCTTGTTCATGCAATTGAAGAAGAATTTGGCGTTAGCGCTGCAGCTATGGCTGTTGCTGCTCCTGCAGCAGGTGCTAATGCAGCTGCACCAGCAGAAGAAGAAAAAACTGAATTCACAGTTGTATTAAAAGAAGCTGGAGCAAACAAAATTGGCGTTATTAAAGTTGTTCGTGAAATCACAGGCCTTGGCCTTGCTGAATCTAAAGCTCTTGTTGATAATGCTCCAAGCAACATTAAAGAAAATGTTAGCAAAGATGCAGCTAATGAAATGGTTGCTAAATTTAAAGAAGCCGGCGCAACTGCTGAACTTAAATAAGCAAACAAACTATAAAAAAGCAATTTAAATAAGTGTGAAAAAATTTTTATTTAGCGCAAATACGCGCAGAAAAACGAGCCTCGCATGAGATGGGATACAAAGCGTATCTATTAGTGTGGCTCGTTTTTTATTTAGTCAAGAATAACAAAGAAGGTTATTTAGGAAGATAAGTTGAACAGCACGGATAAATATCATTTTTTATGTTTTTATCTGTGTTTTTAATTAAATTTTGTTTAATTTTGCAGTTTTTTATATTTTCATTAATAACTGTTATGCCATTTGCTGTGCAAATTCCATCACTATTAAACAAGCAAGTTGCCTCACATCTTGCTATTGTGTTGTGGCGAATAAGCGATTGAGGAATTCTATCTTCTTCGTGCTTATGGGGGTTTAAAGAATTTTCAAAGGTGGAGCAAGTTGTTTTGCTATCTATATCTATGCCTTTTGCATGACAATTACATGATTTATTATATCTGCAATTTTCTTTAAAACATTTTAAATCTACCATTTAAAACATGCCTTTATATAATAATATTTAAAATTATAAACAAAAACAAAAAGACTATTCAAAAGTTGACAAGATTAGATTAAATAATGTAAACTTTATTAAAAGGAGCATTTTTATGAAAGTTATTTTACTTAAAGATGTGAAAGCCCAAGGCAGAAAGGGCGATGTTATTAATGTTAGTGATGGCTACGCAAATAATTTTCTTTTAAAAAATAATTTGGCTGTGCCTGCAAATACGGCGAATGTTAATGCAAACAACAAACAAAAAGCAGAAGAAGCAAAGCTTAAGGCAGAGCAAAAAGCTGCTGCTGAAGAACTTGCTAAAGTGATAAATAAAACAGAAATTGAAATAAAGGCCACACTAGGAGCTGGTGGAAAATTATTTGGCTCGGTTACAAATAAAGAAATTGAAGCAGAATTAAAAAAAGCCAGTATTGATGTTGATAAAAAACAAATAGTTTTAGACGCCCCAATAAAAAACCCGGGAAAATATGTGGTTAGTGTTAAACTTTACCCTCAGGTTGTGGCAAAACTAAAAGTGTGCGTTTCTGGCAAGTAACTATAAATTAAAGGTTTAGCTTCACTATGTGTGAGGCATAAATAATATGATTTTACAAAAATTAAAAACTTTTTTTGAATCAAAACTTTCGGTTGCAATTTTATTTGCACTATTTTTTGTATTTAACATTTTAGATTTATTTTATATAAATCTTATTTTAGCCTCTTTGTTTATATTGTTTACTTTTGTTTTTTGTGATGATGTTACTAATTTTTTTGCACCAATTTTAGTTATTTCATTTTTAATAAAGCCAGTTGGTTTTAAAGAATATTATTTGTGGTATTTTATTTGTGCATTAGTGGTTTTAATTGCTTTCGTGGCATTTATTATAAAGAGAATTATAAAAAAAGATTGTTCTATTAAAAAAGGGAAAATGTTTTGGCCACTTATGATTTGCTTTTTTGCATTTTTAATCGGTGGCATAATAGGGCATTTTAAAGCTATAAACTCGCTTTATGTGCTTGGGATATGCTTTGTTTTATATGTGTGCTATTTTATTGCCGTAAATTTTTGCAAAAATTTAAAAGACAAAATGTTTTTTATTCTTTTGCTTAGTGGAATTTTAATTTGTTTATGCTTTATGGTTAGTTGCATAAAAACTGGCGATTTTATTTCTGCTGTTTTATTTAGATATGTAACAGTGGTTGGCGCTCAAAACATTAATGTTGCAAGTTTATTTATATTGCTTGGTATGGTTGCAAGCTTTTATATGGCAGAAAAATTCAAAAAATTTGATTATTTGTTTTATGCACTTGCAGTAGTTATATGTGCTAGTGTGGTTACTACTTTTTGTAGAGGTAGCATTTTTATTGCAATCATTGCCTTTTTAACATTAACTATTATTCTGTTTATAAAAAGCAAACATAAATGGCAACTTGGCATTATTACTATTGCTGTGGTGGCAATATTAGGCATTAGTATTTTAGCCGGCAACAATTTAATTAATGGTGTTATCGACACCCTTATAACAAAAATTAAAACCGGTTCTGATGGAAGAGAAGAACTATGGCCTTGGTGCTTTAATAAGTTTAAGCAAAACTGGGCGTTTGGTATTGGCTTTATTAGTGAAGAACCAGTGCCAACTGTTGCATCAAATATGGTGCTTGCTCACAACACGATTTTGCAGTGGCTAACATCGTTAGGTGTGTTTGGTTCACTTTTAATTTCTGTGTTTTATTATGGCAAATATAAACAACTTTTTAAAGGGGTAAATAAAAACAGATTTTTTGTTGTATTTCTTATTTTAGTGATCGCAGTAAGTGGGGTGTTTGACCAAGCTGCTGCAATGGATGTTTTCACTAGTATAGTTGTTTTAATAATGCTTGCCACGGTTGAGGAAGAAAATCAACAGCCATCTGTTGCAGAAAAGATAGATGCGGTGGACAGGGATTTAGAATCAGAGCTCAAAATTGTAGATGCTGAAGAAACTAAAAACGATGCAACTGAAAAAAAAGAAACAAATATAAATTTAAACGAAGCATAACAAAAAAGGTGGACTAAACTGAGTCCATCTTTTATTTTTATAATTCTAAATTCTAAGTCAAAATTAAAAATGTTATAAAATGTAATTTAAATATTTAATATTAAGTATCATCTTTTTTATAGCCACCATCTAAATATAGATATTGTTTTTGCTTTTTGTTTGGTATGGCGCAGTTATTGAACACATCAAGTTTTATTTCTTCCAGTGTGCCCATTTCAAGCATACTTGTTTCTTGATGCTCGGTGATGATAATATGGTCTAGAATTATTATATCATTTAGCATTAAGTTTAATGTTAAACGCTTTGTGAACAGTTCGTCATCTCTGCTTGGAAGCGCTAAACCGCTTGGGTGGTTATGGCAGATTATTATTTTATTACTTCTAAACTTAAATGCAAGTTCAACAATTTCTTTCATTCTAAGATTTGCATTGCTATTTGTGCCATAGCCTAAAACAGAAAATGCAGTTAGATGGTTTGTGTTATCTAGGCATAAGCAATAAAAAGTTTCAGTTCCAAAATCTGCGAAAAGCGACTTACAAAATTTTTTCGCCAAAATGGTTGTGTTTAATTTCTGGTGGCGGGCTTGTGGTGTTTCTAACTTTTTTGCTATTGATTTTAAGAGGTTAATAAGTTCAATAGAATTTTGAGAAAGCAAAGTTGTTTCTTTTAAAACACTGCTTGAAGCACTAAAAAATTGAGCACTAGTTGGGTA
>JAFSXW010000007.1 GCA_017443885.1 Clostridia bacterium
CACACTGGCGATATAAAGAGCATAATTCTAAGCAAAGCGAAATTTTAGAAAGAATGAATTGGTTCAAAAAAACGCTAGAAAATGAAAGCAGTATTAAAGATAACGAAAAATTTATAGATACTTTTAAAACCGATTTGGGCACAGGCTCTATTTGGGTGTTTACCCCAAAAAGAAAACCTATAGAACTTCCTGAGAAAGCCAGCCCAATAGATTTTGCTTATGCAATTCACACAAAAGTGGGAAATAGTTGCACAGGCGCTGTTGTGAATGGTAAAA
This sequence comes from Clostridia bacterium, assembly GCA_017443885.1. Taxonomy (GTDB): domain Bacteria; phylum Bacillota; class Clostridia; order Christensenellales; family UBA1242; genus UMGS2070. Next base: position 277 of record JAFSXW010000007.1, read on the forward strand.
TGGTGCCTTTAAGTTTTGAATTATCAACTGGCGATGTGGTTGAAATAATCACAAGCCAAAACGCAAAAGGCCCAAGCCTTGATTGGCTAAACTATGCTAAAAGCAGTTCAACACGAAACAGAATAAGGCAATATTTTAAGCAACAATCGAAGGAAACAAACATAAAACTTGGCAGAGATATTTTGGAATTAGAAGCAAAAAAATGTGGGTATCATTTAGATGATTTGCTTTCTGAAATTGATATGAATGAACTTACTAAACGCTTTAATCTGCTTAGCCTAGATGATGTGTTTGCGTCTATTGGTTATGGTGGAATCACTGCTAAACAAGCCTTAGGAAAAGTTATTAGCGAAAGGAAATATAAAGAAAGGCAAGCAAGACGCGCAGAAATTTTAGCAAAAACCTCCACCAATAAAACAAACGATTATGGTGCAGTTATAGTTGATGGAATTTCAAATATGCCTGTTCGTTTTGGTGGATGTTGCAAACCTATTGCCGGTGATGATATTGTTGGTTTTGTTAGCCACACAAGAGGGATCACAATTCATAGGGCAGATTGCAAAAACGCAAAAAATATTAGTGGAGAAAAGCAGGTTAAAGTTGAATGGAAGGAAGGTAAAAGGCAGTTATTTAATGTTACCATGTCGGTGCTTTGCAAAGACAATGGCCTTGCACTTTCAAAAATTACAACAGCGCTTGCAAGCATAAAAGTTAATGTTGTTTCCATTTCTAGCAAACCATCTAGCGATAATCTCGTTTTAGTTACACTTGTGGTTCAGGTGGAAGATAGGCAACAAGAGCGTGGCATTAAAGCAAAACTAAAACAAACTGAATATGTTTTTGAAGTTAGATAAATTTTATAAAAATAGAAAAAATCTAGTAAAAAAGGGTTTACAAATCTAGTTTTACATGCTATAATAACACTGACCTTTTTCTAGGGGATGCGAAACACCTTCTAACGCTCTGCTTGGAAAAATGGCGAATAATAAAAGGAGAGAAGGAATATGGAAAGAAAATCTAAACAAGAAATTATTAGCGAATATGGCAGAAAAGAAGGCGACACTGGTTCTCCAGAAGTTCAAATTGCTCTTTTAACTGAAAGAATCAATAACCTTACAGAACACCTTAAAACTAATAAACAAGATTTACATTCACGCCGTGGGCTTCTTCAATTAGTTGGAACAAGAAAAAGGCTTCTTGCTTATCTTAAGAAAACAAACCTTGAAGGCTATCGTGAACTCATATCAAAACTTGGTATTAGAAAATAACAATTGTGGGCGATAAACCTATGTTTTTCGCCCTATTTTTATAACTAAACAAATTTGTCAATAGTTTAGTTATATTAAATATAGTCAAATAGGGGTTTGGCTATATGTTGGTAAAAAGAGAGAAGGAAAGGAACGAAAAATGGAAGAAAAAAGATATCAACTTAAAGTTGGCTCTGGCGAAATTGAAGTTAGAGTTGGCAAATATGCAGGCCTAGCAAACGGTTCGTGCATAGTTAAAAGTGGCGACACAATGGTTATGGTTAATGCCACTATGAGCGCAAAACCAAGAGATGGGATGGACTTTTTCCCTCTTGGAGTAGACTTTGAAGAAAAAATGTATTCAGTAGGTAAATTCCCTGGTGGCTACAAAAAGCGTGAAGGAAGAGCTAGCGATAAAGGAATTTTAACTAGTAGGCTAATTGATAGACCAATTAGACCACTTTTCCCAAAGGGATTTTATAACGATGTTGCAGTTGTTGCAACAGCACTAAGCGTAGACCCAGATAATCCACCAGAAGTTTTAGCAATGATTGGTTCTAGTGTTGCGCTATCTATTAGTGATATTCCTTGGGCAGGCCCAACAGGAAGCGTTCAAGTTGGATATGTAGACGGCAAATATATTATTAACCCTAATGTTAAAGAAAATGAAAAAAGCCGTATGCACCTAACAGTTTCTGGAACAAAAGATGCAATTATGATGGTTGAAGCAGGGGCCCAAGAAGTTACCGAAAAAGAAATGCTAGACGCTATTATGTTTGCTCACGAAGAAATTAAAAAGATTGTTGCCTTTATTGAAGATATTAGAAAGGATTGTGGCAAAGAAAAGAAGGTTATTGAATACTATACCGTTGGCGAAGATATTATGGCAGATGTTAGAAACTTTGCCGATGATATGCTAAACGAAGCTTTGGGTGTTACAACTAACAGGCTAGTTCGAACAGAAAAAGTTGATGAAGTTGAAGCAAAATGCCTTGAACACTTTGCAGAAAAATATGAAGGGCGTGAACAAGAAATTAAAGACGCACTTTATAAAATGAAGAAAGAAAAAGTTCGTGCTAATATTATTAATGATGGCATAAGGCCAGACGGAAGAACCACAACTGAAATTCGTCCAATTTGGTGCGAAGCTGGTGTGCTTCCAAGAGTTCATGGAAGTGGCGTGTTCACCCGTGGTCAAACACAAGTTATGAACGCTTTAACTCTTGGCACAACTGGTGATGTTCAAAAACTTGATGGCCTTGATGACGTTGAATATAAACGCTATATTCACCAATACAATATGCCACCATATGCCACTGGCGAAGCAAAACCACTTAAAGCACCAGGAAGGCGTGAAATTGGTCATGGTGCATTAGCTGAAAGAGCCCTTGAGCCAGTGATTCCTAGTGAAGAAGAATTCCCTTATGCATTAAGACTTGTTAGTGAAGTGCTTTCTTCAAATGGTTCATCTTCTATGGCAAGTGTTTGTGCATCAACATTATCACTTATGGATGCAGGAGTTCCTATTAAAGAACCAGTTGCCGGAATTGCAATGGGGCTTATTAAAGATGAAGAACAAAATAAAGTTGTTGTTTTAAGTGATATTCAAGGCCTTGAAGACTTCCTTGGCGATATGGACTTTAAAGTTGCAGGAACTAAAAATGGTATCACTGCAATTCAAATGGACATTAAAATTAAAGGTATTGATAAACAAATTTTAACCACAGCCCTAGAACAAGCAAGAAAAGGCCGTATGGAAATTATGGGCAAGATGCTTGCAGTTATTCCAGAGCCAAGAAAAGAACTTTCTAAATATGCTCCAAAGATTATCAGCTTTAATATTGATCCAGAAAGAATTGGTGAAGTTATTGGAAGTGGTGGAAAAACCATAAATAAAATTATAGAAGAAACCGGCGTTAAAATTGATATTTCTGATGAAGGCAAAGTTATGATTGCTTCTTCAGATATTGATGCTTGCCATAAAGCTGAAGAAATTATTAAATCTATTCTATTTGAGCCAGAAATTGGCGAACGCTACACTGGAACTGTTGTTAGAATTATGCCATTTGGTGCTTTTGTTGAACTAACAAGCAATATTGATGGTATGGTTCACATTTCTAAACTTAGCGAAAAGAGAGTTGAAAAAGTTGAAGATGTTGTGGCTATTGGCGATAGAGTTGAAGTTGAAGTTATCAAAATTGACGAAAAAGGCCGTGTTGATCTTAAACTTATTAAAAAGCTATAAAAATATATAAAAATTCCTAGCGTTTTGCTAGGGATTTCTTTTTTGCTGTATTGACATTTATTTTGTTGAACCTTATAATAAACTAAAAGCAAGGAGAGGCTAATGAAATACTATTCTCAAAATAATGATGGCGGATTTAAAAACTTAGATCCAAGCACGCATTACTGCTATATTAATTTTATGAATGTGCCAAAATTTGGTTTTGGCAATGCAACTGATTTATTATTTAACACTTATGCTGAATTAATAAAACAAAAGAAAGAAGATTTAATTAAACAACAATCAATTGATTTATTTGAGTCTTTATGTAATGCAGATGGCTATAAATTACTCGATATCGCAATGCTAAGTGGCAATGTGGGATTTACTAAATTCTTATTAGAGAAAAGTGAAATTAGTCTTAATTATATTCCATTCTCGCAAAAGCAAACAACGCTTGCTCATTTAATAAATACTATTTGTGTTGAAGATGAAGATTTTTTAGATAAACTTAAAATAATAGGTTTAACCTTAAAGCATGGTGGATTAGCGTTTAACAAAAACGCCTATGCGTATGATGAAGAAGATCAAAGAAACGAATTTGATATTCCATCAGATATTGTAATAGAGAATATTGAGAGACAAACAAACTATTATGTTCAAAATTTCTTGCATGATTGCTTTTTTGATCTTGGGATAACTAAAGACTACGACCAAAAACTTTTAATGGCTATAGAAATGTTTGCAAAAATGGGATTCTTACCTTCTGCAGAAGATGAAATGTTGCCTATATTTAAGACATATAATTTAAATAGCTTGTTTGATATGACAAAATACAGGCAAAGTTATACATTATCAGCAAATATTATAAATCTTATTGATTGTGATATAGAAGAAAATGAACAAAAACTTGAAGATGCCATTTTAAACGCAAATATAAATGCAGGTTTTGCAATAGTGCATGAGCAAAATGAAGAAGGTGATGGCTTTAACCTGTATGAACCTGACAACACAGATGAGAGCGATGAAATTTCAAAATACAATAGCAACGAATCGGATTTTTATAATAATGATTACCTTAATGATGCAGGCGACGCTAAAATAAAACTATACAACACACGTTATAATTTTTACGAACTTCTTGAGATCGCGTCAAAGAATCCAGAATATGCCAAAGAATGCAAAGAAGTTGCAAATTTGTATAACGATTTTAAAAAGTTTACAAGGTTTTATGAAGATGTAACGGATATTGCTAACCTTAAAATGCATATTAAAAAACTAGAATCTAATAGAATTATGCTTGATGCCATGACGGCGGCAAGATATGATGATACTGTTGATGACGAAATTTTTAATTTTATAATTCAGGAAAGCAAAGAAGAAAACAAAGAAGAAGAAGCAAAATAAATTGCTTCTTTTTTCATATATACGCCCCAAATGCATATAATTTAGTAATTTATGAAAACAAATAAAAAAGTAACAATTATATCAAACTTAATGCTTATTTTAGTTGTGGCATTTACTGTTGTAATGTCGCTAGTTTTAAGAGAACCAACAAATGCTATTGTGGCAGATGCACAAATTATAAATGGGGCATATTATAGTGGAAATAAGAATTCTAAAAATGTATGCTTAATGATTAATGTGTATTGGGGAACGGAGTATTTAGTTGATATGCTTAAAATCTTAAAAGAGCATAACACTAAAACAACATTTTTTATTGGTGGAAGTTGGGCCTCTGAAAATCCTAATATCTTAAAGCAAATTAATGAAGAAGGCCATGAAATAGCAAGCCATGGTTATTACCATAAAGACCATGCAACGCTTGATTATAACCGTAATAAAGAAGAAATAGAGTTTTGCCATAAAGTTGTTAAAGAATATACTGGGCTAGACATGAACCTTTTTGCACCACCTAGTGGAAGTTATAATAAAACAACAATTGAGGTGGCGGAAAGTTTAGGATATAAAACTATTATGTGGACAAGGGACACAATAGATTGGCGTGATAAAGATGCAAAACTTATTTATAATAGGGCAATTAAAGATATTAAAGGTGGAGATTTAATTTTAATGCACCCAACAGAGAAAACAAGAGATGCACTTGGTGAAATTCTTTCCTATATTGAGCAAAATAATTTAATAGCCACAACAGTTTCAAATACTATTGCATAAGAAAATTGCAAAAAACATATATAAAACAGTAAAAATTTTACAAAATTCATTTAAATTAATTTTTAAATGAATTTTTTTATGGTATAATAAAAGCGAATACAAAAGGGAAAACAAAAGGGGGACTTTATGGCTTTATCTACTTTTTCTAATGGCCTTAGGCTAAATATATGTGAAATGCCTGAACTGAACACTGCAACTGTGTGCGTAAACTTAGTTGGTGGTTATCAGGGCGAAATGGCACTTTATAATGGAATGTGCGAAATGATATCTAGGCTTATTCTTTGTGGCACAAAAACATATCCAACAAAAATGGAACTTAACAGGGCGGCAAAACAGCATGGCCTAGTTATTAAAACCACTTGTGAAGTTGAATTTTTGCAGATTGAAATTAATTGTCTTAAAAATAAAATAGATAAGGCAATTGAGTTTGCTTATGATATTATTTTTAACTCTAATTTTGATGATGCAGATATTCTTAGCATTAAAAATCAAATGAAGGCAGAGATTGAGCTTAATAAATTAAACCCAACAGCATATTTAAATCAACTAACAAATCAATCTATGTTTGCTAGAACAGGCCTAACAAACACAAAACTAGGAAATTTAAAATCTATTGATAGAATAACAAAAGATATGCTACTAGCTCAATTATCTAGATACATTAGCCCAAAAAACATAGTGATAAGTGTTGGTGGGGCAGTTCAAGCAAACACTGTTTTGGAGCTTGTGAACAATTCATTTTATTTAGGCACAAAAAATATGGAATATAAACAAATAAAATATGTTTCACAGGTGCTAGACTTTGAAGGCTTTATAAATATTAAAAATAGGCCATATCATCAGTCTAGAGTTCAAATTAGTTTCCCTTCTATGGCATTTAAAAGTGAAGATAAATATGCAATGCAATTAATTGCAAAACCATTAGAAAATTATTTAAAGAAACAACTTGGTTCAGAAAGATATTTCAAAAGCCTAGTTGTGTTTAACGAATGCTATGCTAATAACGGAAAGTTTGTTTTTGAAGTTATTGCCGATAGCGAAAATGTTGAGGAATTTTTGCAAAAACTGCTATCTGAAATTAAGGGCGTGCTTGCAAATAGGGAAAGATTATCTAGTGAGTTTAAGGCAGAAAAAAATGCATATATCACAGAGTATGTTTTAAATAGCGAAAAGGCAGATAATTTAGTGAAACTTTGCGCTAATGAATTAACACTGGCAAAAAAAGAATATCTTTTAAGCGAAGCTTTTGCTAGCCTTGCAGATGTAACATATGATGATGCTATGGATGTTTTAGAAGAGGTTATAGATTTTTCTAAAATAAATATAGCATATTTAGGAAAACCAGTGAGATTAGAATTTTTAAGAGATTTAATTTTAAATTAAAATTAATTTATGCTAAATATTAGAGGTGAATATCTTGGGAACTTATAGCGATAGAAAGCAAAAACAAAATAAAACATTAACTGCCAAAAAAACAGTTGGCATAATTTTGATTGCGCTTGGGGCTTTATGCTTAATTTTTTCTGCAATTCCAGGTTTTGCTGTTCAAAAAATTTTGCTTGGCATTTTTGGAATAGTCAGTTATCCACTGTTTTTAATGGTGCTTTTACTAGGTGTGGCATTTTGCTTAAATTTAACTTATAGAAAAAGCACAAAACAAACGCTTTTAATTGTTTTTTCGTGCATAACTCTGCTATGTTTATTGCATTCAATATTTAGTTGCAAAGCTCTTAGCGAAATGTCGTTTGCAGAATACATTACATATTGTTATAACCAGCCAAAAGGAGTAACTGTTGGCGGTGTTGTTGTTGGGCTTTTTGCAGATATAATTAGTGTGTTTTTAGGCGGTGTGGGGGCTTGTATTTTTTACGCAGTGGCACTTTGCGTGTTCGTGGGCTTAACAATAGATTATTTTGTGTATAATAAAAATGCTGAAAAACTAACTTATGTTGAAAGAGAACATAATTTAGATGAAGAAATTAATAGCGATGAAATATCTTCAAAAGCAAATGAATCAAATTTCCTTTCAACACAATTTGAAGAAGAACAAGAAGATTCAAACCAAAACGATTATGCTTATGATAATGAAGAAGAGGAAGCGGAAAACACATCTTCATATAATAATGCTAAAAGAATATTGTTTGGCGCTGATAATAGTGAAGAAGATTATGAATCAGACAATACCAAAAAATCTGCAAGAGATATTTTATTTGGCAACCAAAGTGTTCCTAATGTTTTTGAAAGCACAAATGAAGAACGCAGAGCGTTTTTAGATGCAAATTATAACGCTTCTTCTAGTGATAGCGAAGATTATGAAGATGAAAACGAGAACTATTCAAGCAGGGATAATGCGCGAAGAACTCTTTTTGGCAACAGAACAGAGGAAGAGAATAGTGATAATTTAGATCACGATTCCGCAATGGATATTTTAGGCATAGGAAGAAATAACGATTCTTATTCTAATGAAATAGTGGATCATAGTGATGAAGAAGAAAATTTACAATCTAATAATTTCGAAACAGATTTAACAACGAACTTAGATGGAGATAGTTTTAGCAATAGTAGGCGCAGAATTTTAGATGACAATAACGAAGATGAAGAAGATTTAGCCCCATTTGGCAGAAATAGAAATAGGGCAGAAAGACGCAAACCCTCTTTTGAAGATAATGACACTCTTGAAAAACCAATGCGTTCTTCAAGGGTTAGGGCAGAACAAACAGAAATTAATCAAGTGGCAAGCAGTAGGGTTCAAAATAGGTCTGTTTCACTTGATGCAAAATATAATCCTCCTCCTATAACTCTTCTTAAAGAGAACAAGGAAGACCCAACAAAATTTGTGCGTAATTATGAAGAAAATGCTCGCAGAATTGAAGAAAAACTTGAAACATTTAGAATTAATGCAAAAGTTGAGCATGTTGTGCGTGGCCCAACAGTTACAAGATATGAACTTAGTATGCCAGCCGGCGTTCCAGTTAACAAAATACTTGCTTATGATAAAGACTTAGCTATGGCTCTTATGAGCAAAAATGGTGTTAGAATTGAAGCTCCAATTCCTGGAAAAAATGCTGTTGGTATTGAACTCCCTAATGATCCACGCAGTATGGTTACATTTAGGGAACTTGTTGAAAGTAAAGAATTTTCTTCTTCAACAAAACCTCTTGCAGTTGCAATTGGTAAAAATATTTCAGGCGAAGTTATAATTAAAAGCCTAACTAAAATGGTACATGTGCTTGTTGCTGGTTCAACTGGCTCTGGTAAATCTGTTTTCTTGCACAGTTTAATTATGAGCCTTATGTTTAAAATGAGCCCTCAACAACTTCGTTTTATATTAATAGACCCAAAAAGAGTTGAATTTTCTAGATATAAAGGAATGCCACATATGATGCTTGCAGATGTGGTTAGTGATGCTCAAAAGGCTGTGAACTCGCTCACATGGGCTGTTAAAGAAATGGAGCGTAGATATTCTTTATTTGAGCAATATACTTGCGCAAATATTGATGGCTTCAATAATAGTTTAGCTGTTAAAAGTGGCGAACAAAAAATGCTTCCATATATTGTTATCGTGGTTGATGAACTTGCTGAACTTATGATGGTTGCAAAGAAAGAAGTTGAAGAAAAAATTAGAAGGCTAACACAACTTGCTCGTGCTTGTGGCATTCACTTAGTGCTTGCAACACAAAGGCCATCTGTTGAAGTGGTTACGGGAACGATTAAAGCAAACCTTCCAACAAGAATTGCTTTCTCGCTAACAAACTTTGTGGATTCTAAAACAATACTAGACGAACCAGGTGCAGAAAAACTTCTTGGGCAAGGCGATATGTTGTTTGCTCCACAAGATAGCAACGAAACCACAAGGCTTCAAGCAGCGTATATCAGCGATGAAGAGGTTGAAAAATGTATTAGATATATTCGTGAGCATAACGATTGTGATTATGATGAAGAAGTGGAAAAGGAAATCTATGCTTCAAAAGAAGAACAATCTAGTGGCTCATCTAGTGGTAGTAATGCAGAATTTGTTGACCATTCTGACCAAATGGATCCATATCTTCCAAGAGCACTTAAATTCTTCATTGAAAGTAAAAAAGGCTCGGTTAATATGATTCAACGCCGTTTTTATGTTGGATATTCTAGAGCGGCAAGAATTGTTGATCAGATGGAACTTAGGGGTTATGTTAGCCCAGCAGAAGGCAGTAAGAATCGTGAAATTTTAATCACGATGGATCAATTTAGAGAAATTTTTGGTGATGATGTATAATGAAAAAAAATGCAAAAGATAAATTAATTGGGATTGTTTCGCTAGGATGCGATAAAAACAGGGTTGATACTGAAATAATGATAACCCATCTTCAAAAGGGTGGTTATTCTTTTACTAGCGATCCATCAAAAGCAAATATTATTATAATTAACACTTGCGCTTTTATAGAAAAGGCAAGAAAAGAAGCCGTTTCCACTATTGATGAGATGCTTGAATATAAAAAGATTGGCGATTGTGAAAAAGTGATTGTAACTGGTTGTATGCCACAAAAATATCTTCCAGAACTCAAAAAAGATTTTCCTGATGTGGATGTTTTTATTGGTATAGATAATTACCCAAATATTGTGGATATTGTGGAAGAAGCATACAAATCTAAAAAGGTAATTACAAAAATTGGTGACGCATCTTCTGTTCCAGATGCGGTAAATAGGGTGGTTACCACTCCTAATCACTATGCCTACCTTAAAATTGCTGATGGTTGCAACAATTATTGCACTTTCTGCACAATTCCATTTATTCGTGGCAAATATAGAAGCAAACCAATGGATATGTTATTAAAGGAAGCAAAATATTTAGTTAAGGAAGGGGCAAAAGAACTTATTTTAGTTGCGCAAGACATAACAAAATATGGCACCGATTTAACTGGCAAGCCAATGCTTGTGGAACTTATAAGAAACCTTTCTAAATTAGAAGACCTTAAATGGATTCGCTTGCTTTATTGCTATCCAGAAAGCGTTTCAGATGAATTACTTGAAGAAATGCAAAATAATGATAAACTTTGCAATTATCTAGACATTCCTCTTCAACATGTTTCAAATAATGTGCTTAAAGCAATGAATAGAAAGATTGATAAAAATGGCATTATTAGTTTAATTGAAAAAATTCAAAAATTGCCTAAGAAAATTGCCATCCGAACAACATTTATGGTTGGTTTCCCAGGTGAAACAGAAGAAGATTATAATGAATTAGTTGCATTTATTAAAAAATATAAACTCACTCATGTTGGCTTTTTTGAATATAGTAAAGAAGATGGAACGGTTGCAGCAAAAATGCCTAATCAAGTGCCTGAAAAAGTAAAAAAAGATAGGCTAATGAACATAATTAATGTGGCCGATAAAATTTCAAAAGAAAACCGTCGTAAATTTATTGGAACAACACTAGAAGTTGTTTATGAAGGCATTGATTATGATAAAGAGTTGTTCTATGGCAGATCTCAATATCAAGCGCCAGAAGTAGATAATATAGTTTATTTTAAATCTACCACTCTTGTTGATGTTGGCTCGTTTTACGAAGTTAAAATAACCCGAACTATGGGTGATGATTTAAAGGGTGAAAGAGCCAGTGAAAAATTTAGAGTTTATTAACCTTTAAAGATTTGATAAAACATAATATAAAAGGATATTTTAATTAAAAGGAGAATTTTTATGAACTTACCTAATAAACTAACACTTTCAAGAATTTTTGCAACACCATTAATAATTTTACTTTATTTGCTTCCAATTCCTTATGGAATAGGTGTTTTCTTTGCTCTTGCTATTTATATATGTGCATGCCTAACAGATTTGTTTGATGGCAAAATTGCAAGAAAAACAAACCAAGTAACCGATTTTGGTAAATTTGCCGATCAAATAGCCGATAAATTTTTAACCACAACTGCTTTAATTTTAGTTTGTTTTAGTGGTGTAACTTATGGTTGGCTTTGCATCTTATGCGTTCTTATTGTTGTTCTTCGTGATATTTTAGTTTCTGGCGTAAGAATGCTTGCAGCAAAATATGGCGAAGTAATTGCTGCCGATATTTTTGGTAAAATTAAATCATTTGTGCTTGATGTTTCACTTATGGTTTTAATGCTTTATATTGCTTGTCTTTGCGCTGGATGGGATGCTGAATTTATTAGAATTATTGGTTTAATTGGTTTAGTTGGTGGAGTTTTGCTCACAATCATTTCATGCTGTATGTATATGACGAATGCATGGCCATTAATTTCTAAAGTTTTAAAAGAGAGTGATCCTTCATTAGCAAAATCTCGCGAAGATAAAAAAG
>JAFSXW010000089.1 GCA_017443885.1 Clostridia bacterium
GAATAGCATCATCAAAAGTATTTATTGTAAATGTTCCACCAACTATATAAATTAAATAGTTGTGTTCACTAACATTTGCCTTTACTGCAGTGGTAACATCATTAGTTGTTACATCATAGTCTATTTCGCCAACCTTTATGCCCTTGGTGCTAGTAGCAAGTGAATAATAACTAGAGTAATTGCTCCTTATTTCATCACTTGCTTTTTTAGAATAATTACTAGAAATTCCACTAAATGTTGTGCTAGCACTAGAAGATCTAGTGAAATAAGAACTAGACGAGCTTGTGGCTGTTATCATATGCGTAGTGGTTGTGATATTGTATGTTCCGCTAACAATATAAACGAAACTATCGCCATAAACTCCATCTCCGTTAACACCAGCAATGGTTAGCGTTGTGCCTTCGGCATAAACAAAACCATTGTTATAAGTGAATGCTGTGCTATCTTCATCAGTTAGTTCGGCATGAAGCCCATCTTTTCCAGCACCACTAATTATAATATTGGCGTTCAATAGATTAATTGATTCGCCCTTAATGCCATGCCCCTCTTGATCGCTTTCAGATGTATAATAACCAGCATTTAAAATATTTATAGTTGTGCCTAAAATTTTAACTATTCCATCAGCTTTAATTGCAGTTTTTTCGCTATTAATATTTAAAACACCTGTTCCGTTTATCACAATTCCACTATCGCTAGAAATTGCATTTTTATTATCGGAAGTATGTGCCCCCGAATTGTTATTAACGCTAACATTTGCACCATCTAAAATTGTCAAAATTATTGCATTACTAGAACCATTGTCTATAACTTTTTTACCAGAATAAGATAATGTGGTTTCTCCGCTATAAAATAAATGTGCAGTATAAATATATTCAGAATTTATTGAAGTTTGCCCAGTGATTATTTGAGTATCAAATAATAAATTAATATCTCCATCAGCATTAATATCAATATTTCCTGTGTAGCCACTATTAGCTCTAAATTCCCAATTACCACCTTTTAAAATTGTAATCGTTACATTGCCCTTCTTGCTAGTGGTCTTTGTTGCAATCACATTTTCATTTATAATCACTTGCCCGTATGTTTCACTTTCACTATCAGTATCCATATCCTCACCATTTACGGATAAAACCCCGTCTGCATAGATGATAGTGTATTGAGCATTATTAAAAACTTCTGTCTCATCAGTTGTAATTGAACTTATTGCATTTTTCACATTTGTTGCAGATTGTGTGGTTTTGGTTGTTTCTTCTGTTGATTCTAGCATTGCATCATTTGTATTTGTATTGTTATTATTGCCACATGCAGACAAAACAAATGAACAACTAAAAATAACACTAACAATTAAAGCAATAAAAATGTTTTTTATTTTTTTCATAATTAACTATTTCCCCCCTTTCACTTTTATTCTAATTAAATTATAAAATAAATTTAAAAAATTAGTCAAATATTTAAAAAATATGTTATTTAAAATTACAAGAAAAAAACACTCATTAAAGCGAGTGTTTTTTATTTTACAATTTAAACTAATTCAACAATTGCAAGTTGTGCATTGTCGCCACGGCGAATACTTGTTTTAATAACACGAGTGTATCCACCTCTTTGACCTTTTTCTGTTGCTCTAGCATCATATTTTGGTGCTAAATCATCAAAAAGTTTTTCAACTAGTGGATATTTAATGCCTTGTGTTCTAGCTTCAAAAGCATCTTTCTTTTCGCCTTTTGCGCGTTTTTCTTCCCTGGCGTATAAATATGCTAAAAGTTTTCTTCTTGCAGCAAGTTTTTGTGCACCATCTTTAGAGATAGTTGTTGTTTTTTCTTTGCCTTTGCTATCTGTGCTTGTTGTTTTTTCGCTAACAGTATCTTTATAGCTATTAACGGCAATAGTAATTAACTTTTCTGCTTGTTTTGCTGCTTCTTTGGCACGGTCTAGAGTTGTTTCAATTCTGCCATACCACAACAAATCAGTTGTAAGAGAACGAAGCATTGCAATTCTTTGATCAGTTGGTCTGCCAAGTTTCTTTGTTTCCATAAGTTTCTCCTCTATTATTCTTCATTAACTTTAAGGCCAATGCCAAGGTCATTTAATTTTGCTATAATTTCATCTAGCGATTTACGACCAAGATTTTTAACCTTAAGCATATCTTCTTCTGTTCTATTAACTAAATCTTTCACAGTGTCTATGCCTGCTCTTCTTAAGCAGTGAGAGCTTCTTGCAGAAAGATCCATTTCTTCAACGCTCATTTCCATAAGTTTTTGAACTTTATCTTCTTCACGGCTAACAAGGATTGAAGTGTTGTTCATTTCGGCAACTAAATCAACAAATAGATTTGCATGCTCAACTAAAAGTTTACTAGCAAGGCTAATAACTTCTTTAGCTGAAACAGTGCCATTTGTTTTAACCTCGACTGTTAATTTATCATAGTCTGTATTTTGGCCAACACGAGTGTTTTCAACAGTGTAGCTTGCACTTTTAACAGGTGTGAAGATGCTATCAATTGCAATGCAACCAATAGGATAACTTTCATCTTTATTTTTATCTGCAGACACATATCCTCTTCCACGACCAACGATAATTTGCATATCTAAGTCGCCATCAGTTTCAAGAGTGCAAATATATAAATCTGGGTTTAAAACTTCAACTTCATCATCTGCCATAATGTCTTTTGCGGTTACAACGCATGGACCTTTAGCTTTTAAGTTAATAGTTTTCTTAAAGTTTTTATCGGTACTTTTTGTTTTAACGGCTAAATTTTTGATGTTTAAGATAATTTCCGTAACATCTTCTCTGCAACCTTTAAGGGTTGAGAATTCGTGCTGAACGCCTGCAATTTTAATGCAAACGGCAGCAGCACCAGGAAGGCTAGAAAGAAGCATTCTTCTAAGAGCGTTTCCTATGGTTGTTCCAAAGCCTTTTTCTAGTGGCTCTAAAACAAATTTAGCATAGCTTCCGCCATCTTCTTCTAGGCATTCAATTCTTGGTTTTTCGATTTCTAACATAACAATTTCCTACCTTTTATAGTTTATTACTTAGAATAAAGCTCGATAATTAAGTGCTCTTCAATGTTAAGGTCTATATCTTCGCGTGCTGGAAGGCTATTAACCTTACCTGTTAGTTTTTCTGCATCAAATTCAAGCCATTTAGGAACAACAACTCTTGAAGAACGAATATCTGAGTAGTTGCCTTTCTTTTGTTTGTTTTCTTTAACAGTGATAACATCACCAACTTTAACCTGATATGAAGGAATATTTACGCATTTTCCGTTTACGCAAATATGACCATGGTTAACAATTTGACGGCTTGCAGCACGGCTAGAACCAAGACCAAGACGATAAACAACATTATCTAGTCTTCTTTCTAGTAAGCTAAGCATGTTTTCACCAGTTTTACCTTTCATGCGCTCTGCTTCAACATAATAGCCATGAAATTGTTTTTCAAGAAGGTTATATGCTCTTTTAACCTTTTGTTTTTCTCTAAGCTGAGTTTGATATTCACTTGGTTTCTTTCTGCTAACTGGATGAACACCAGGGTTAACTGGGCGTTTTTCCATTGCACATTTTTTAGTTAAGCATCTTTCACCTTTAAGGAAAAGTTTAGCCCCTTCCCTACGGCAAAGTCTGCAATCTGCATCAGTATATCTTGCCATAATTTACCTCCTACACTCTTCTGCGTTTAGGTGGTCTGCAACCATTGTGAGGAATTGGAGAAACATCACGAATAAGTGTTACTTCAATTTCAGCATTAGCTAAAGCACGAATAGCAGATTCTCTGCCATTACCTGGGCCTTTCACATAAACCTCTACGCTTTTAATTCCATATTCTTTTGCGGCTTTTGCGGCCTTTTCTGCTGCCATGCTTGCAGCAAATGGAGTACTTTTACGGTTACCACGGTATCCAAGCGCTCCAGCACTGCATGCAGCAAGTGCATTACCAGCAACATCAGTTACTGTTACAATTGTGTTATTGAACGAAGATTGAACATGCACAATGCCTTTATCAACATTGGTTGTAATCTTACGCTTTTTATTTGTAGCTTTCTTTACTTGTGCCATAAAATTCTCCTTTATTTCTTCTTAATAGAGCTTGTGCGTGGGCCTTTTCTAGTGCGCGCATTACTATGCGTTCTCTGTCCACGAACAGGCAATCCTTTTCTATGTCTTATTCCGCGATAAGAACCTATTTCCATTAATGCTTTAATGTCCATAGCAACATCTCTTTTCTTATCCCCTTCAACAACAACATGTTTATCAAGGTATTCACGGATTTTAGAAATGTCATTTTCAGTTAAATCTTTTACCCTAGTATTTGGGTCTATTTTGGTTTCTGCCAAAATATTTTGCGAAGTTTTAAGGCCAATACCATAAATATATGTAAGGCCAACTTCAACTCTTTTCTCATTTGGTAAGTCAACACCAGCGATACGAGCCATTTTTATCCTCCAGATAATTTGTATTTTTTATTGTTTTTATTTTTATATATTTTTGCGCTTTGTGGTGAAAAGGGTTAGTTTTCAGCCGCCCACAATGCGATAATTTTCAAACCCAAAATGGCAGAACAAAAGTTCTGCCTTAGTTTTGTTTAACCCTGAACCTGTTTGTGTTTTGGGAATTTTGAGCAAATAACTCTTAACTTTCCTTCTCTTTTAATAACCTTGCAATCAGGGCAGATAGGTTTTACACTTGGTCTAACTTTCATTTTAGTTTTCTCCTTTTTATTTACTTCTCCAAATAATTCGGCCACGGGTTAAATCGTAAGGGCTCATCTCTAGTTTAACAGTGTCGCCCTCGTAAACATGGATATAATTTTTCCAAAGTTTGCCAGAAAGATATGCCGTAATAATATGTCCGTTAGAGAGTTGAACTTTAAAAGTTGCCCCTGGCATTGCTTCAACAACAACACCTTCGGTTTCTATAACATCACTCTTACTCACTTTAATCCTCCCCACTTGGCTTTGTTAAAATTTCCACGCCATCTTCGGTGATTACCACCGTGTTTTCATAATGAGCAGATGGCGAGCCATCTAAGGTTCTTGCATCCCACCCATTTATTTTCATTTTATACGAACCAGCGTTAACCATTGGTTCAATAGCTATGGTATTGCCTTTTTTTAGTTTTGGTCCCGTTCCCCTAAGCCCATAATTTGGAACATTAGGAGACTCATGAAGGTGCCTTCCAATTCCGTGCCCCACCATATCTCTAACAACACTAAAGCCGTGTTTTTCAACATAAGTTTGAACCTGAGCGCCAATATCTCCAATTCTGCTTCCGTCTTTAATGCCCTTAATGCCCTCGTAAAAACTTTCACGAGTAACATCAATTAATTTTTGTTTTTCATCTGATATTTTCCCAATAGCAAATGTTCTTGCGGCATCTCCATGCCAACCTTTATAAACGCAACCGCAATCAACAGAAAGTATCATGCCCTCTTTCAAAATATCTGTTTCCCTTGGGAATCCATGAACAACAACATCATCAATAGATGTGCATATAGTTCCCGGAAAGCCATTATAATGCAAAAAGTTTGGTTTTGCGCCTTTACTAATTATATACTCATATGCGATTTTGTCAAGAGCCTTTGTTGAAATTCCCGGTTTTGCGTGCCTTCCAACAAGTTCAAGTGTGTCGGCAGTAATCCTGCCTGCAACTCGCATAAGTTCTAATTCTTCTGGTTTTCTTTCTTCTAGCATTGTTTTGCCTTCTCTTGTGCGTCTTTAAGTGCACAATTAATATCTGCATAAACCTTGTCTATTGGCTGATTGCCATTAATTTTAACAAGTTTTCCAGTGTTTTTATAATAATCAACAACTGGTGCAGTTTGCTCTGTGTAGGTTTTTAAGCGTTTTTCTATAACTTCTTTTGTGTCATCTGCTCTTTGGTAAACTTCCCCATGACATTTAGGGCATCTATTATCAATGCAATCGCTATCAATAAAAGTTCCGCCACAATCACGGCAAGTTTTCCTAGATGTTAGCCTTTTAATAATTGCGTTAAAATCAACATCAATATAAACAACACAATCGATGCCAAGTTTTTCACAATAATCAATCTGAGCTAAATTTCTAGGTACACCATCTAGCAAAAAGCCATTTTTGCAATCATCTTGTAAAACTCTTTTGCCAAGCATATTAAATATCACATCATCACCAACAAGTTTGCCTTCTGCTATTAATTTTTCGGCTTCTTTGCCTTCTTTTGTTCCGTTTTTAATAGCTTCTCTTAGCATGTTGCCAGTGGATATATGACAAACACCAAAATCTCGAACTATAAATTCAGCCTGTGTTCCCTTCCCAGATCCTGGAGCTCCAATTATAATTAAATTCATAATTTCTCCTTTTATCCTAAACCATTTAAGGTTTTATCCTTCCTAGTTTTACATAAAAAATGCAAAACTAGGAGGAGCCTATTATTGTTTTTCCATTTAAAACTACTTTTCTAAATTAACTTATCAACTAATCTGTTAATAAATTGTTAATTATAGCAAGTTTTTATGACGCTTCATTAGCATTTGAGCATTAAGCCCAGTGTTAAGTTCTATTGCAACACTAACAACGATAAGCATACCAGTTGCAGTGAATGCATTTAGAAGCCCAATAGAGCCACCAACTGCATATTTAAACACAATTGAAGGAACTATTGCAACAAATGCTAGGAATATTGCGCCGAATAATGTAATTCTTTTGCTAATTTTAGATAGATATTCTACTGTTGGCCTACCTGCTCTAACGCCAGGAATAAATCCACCGTTTTGTTGCAAGTTTTGGCTAACATCTGCTGGATTGAATTGTATTTGTGCATAGAAATATGCAAATGCTAAAATTAATAAGCCAACTAAAATGCTGTAAACAACGCCACCAGCACCAAGATAATCATAATAGAATTTAGCAAACCAACCACTATCTCTAGTTACCCCACATAATTGCATAATTAAGTTAGGGAAAGTGATAATAGCCGTTGCAAAGATTATTGGCATAACACCACTAGCGTTAATTTTCATAGGAATATGGGTAGATTGCCCACCATACATTTTTCTGCCTTTAATTTGTTTAGCATATTGAACAGGTATTCTTCTTTCAGCTAAATCGAAGAATACAATTAAAGCAAACACAATTAAAACTGTAGCAAGGAAGCCAAGAAGTTCCCAAAGAGCATTTAAATTTCCGCCAAACACACTGCCTAATGCATTTGCAATAGAAAGTGCGCTAGTTGCAATAATACCAACGAAGATTATTAAAGATAATCCGTTAGAAATGCCTTGGTCGGTAATTCTATCGCCAAGCCACATTGTAAAGCAAGAGCCAGCAACAAGCACAAGTACAACAAATATGCCAGTTAGCCATAAGTTGTTTGCGCCAAAAATTGGAGCAAGCCCTTCTTTAAATCCAAGCACAATACCAACACCTTGCGCAATAGCAAGCACAATTGCCACAATCTTAGTTATAAGATTGATTTTTTCTTTACCATCTTCGCCTTGCTTAGAAAGCCTATCTAGTGCAGGAATACCAACGGTTAAAAGTTGCACTATAATAGATGCGTTAATATATGGTGTTACGCCAAGTGCTAAAAATGCACCATTTGCAAGGGCGCTACCACTCACCGCATTCAAAAGCGATAAAATGCTGGTTTCTCCGGTTACTGCCGAAGAAAAGGTTTCTGGTAAAATCCCAGGAACAGGCAAAAAACAACCAACTCTATAAACTAATAATAGTGCTAGAGTGATTAAAATTTTCTTCCTTAAATCTGAGTTTTTAAATGCTGCTATCAAGGTCTTAAACATTATTCCACCTCAATTGTTCCGCCAGCGTTTTTAATTTTTTCAGCCGCTGACTGAGTAAATTTTTGTGCTTTAACAGTTAAAGCTTTAGTTAAGTTTCCATTACCTAAAACTTTAAGACCATATTTTTCTATTTTAGATATCACACCTTTATTTTTAAGCATTTGGCTAGTAATAATTGTGCCAGCTTCAAATTGTTCAAGGTCAGACACATTAATAGTGGTGTATTCTTTTCTCCAATTATTAGTAAAACCTCTTTTTGGAAGTTGACGAATTAAAGGCATTTGACCGCCTTCAAATCCAGGTCTTACTCCACCACCACTTCTTGCATTTTGTCCTTTATGACCTTTACCACTTGTTTTGCCAGTGCCAGAGCCAATACCCCTACCAAGCCTTTTAGAAGCTTTTGTAGAATTAGGTGCAGGTGTCAAATTGTGTAGTTTCATATTAAACTCCTTATTTATTTAACTTCTTCAACAGTTACCATATGTTTAACAACAAATATCATACCCCTAATTGCTGGGTTATCTTTTTGTATAACTGTTTGATTTAATTTGGTTAAGCCTAATGCACGGCAAGTTTTTTGTTGTTTTTCAAGCCTTCCATTTAAACTTTTAACCAAAGTAATTTTAAGCTTATTTTCATTATACACTTCTTTTTTAGAAGTTCCAACTTTTTCAGCCATATTTTTTACCATCCTATTATTTTAATGTATCGCTACTTACACCACGAAGAGCAGCAACCTGCTCGGCAGTTTTAAGTGCTTTTAGCCCTTCAAAAGTTGCTTTAACGCAGTTTACAGGGTTGTTTGAGCCATAAAGTTTTGTGGTGATATCACGAATACCTGCAAGTTCAACAACATCACGAACTGCACCACCCGCAATAACTCCATTACCTTCTTTACTAGGCATCATTATAATTTTTGTTGTTTCAAAAATACCATCAACTTCATGAGGAATAGTTGTGCCGTTCATTGCAACATCAATTACATGTTTTTTAGCGGCAACAGTAGCTTTTTCAATAGCAAGGCTAACTTCAGTTGCTTTGCCCATGCCGATACCAACTTTACCTTTGTGGTTTCCAACGCAAACTAGCGCATTAAAACGCATTTTTCTACCACCCTTAACGGTTTTAGAAATTCTGTTTACGGCAACCATTTTCTTATCGAATTCATCTTCAACTCTTGGAGCTTGATTACGATTGTTATCTCTTCTTGGTTTTCTATCAGTTTTTTCTTTTCTTTCTTGTTTATTTTCAGTTGCTACCATCTTATTCTCTCCTAAAACTCTAGGCCAGCGCTTCTTGCGCCTTCAGCCAAAGCTTGAACTCGTCCGGTGTAAATATAGCCAGCACGGTCAAACACAACATTTGTTATTTTTGCTTTTTTTGCTTTTTTAGCTATATCTTTACCAACAAGTTCTGCTTGTTGTTTTTTGTTTAAACCATTAAGTTTCTCAATAAGGTTTTTATCCATTGTTGAACTGCTTGCAAGAGTTTTGCCAGTAGTGTCATCAATAATTTGAGCATAAATATGAGAAGTTGAACGATAAACATTAAGCCTTGGTCTTTCGCTTGTTCCAACAAGGGTATTTCTAATTCTGCTATGTTTTGCTTTTCTTACTTCGTTTTTATTAACTTTCTTAAACATAATCACTTACTCCTTATTTCTTCTTACCGGCTTTTTTAATTTCTTTTAAGTGAACAACTTCATCAGTGTATCTAATTCCATATCCATGGTATGGCTCAATTGGTTTAATAGCTTTAATATCTGCTGCAAACTGACCAACAAAAGTTTTGTCAATTCCTTCCACTTTAATTTCTAGTGGGCTTGGAAGTGAAACAGTTAAACCTTGTGGAACCTCAACAACTACTGGATGGCTTAAACCAATGTTCATTGTTAATTTGTTGCCAGCTATAGCAAGCTTATAACCTACACCATTAACAGTTAAAGATTTTGCATAACCTTCTGTTACACCCTTAACCATGTTTGCAATTAATGCTCTGTAAAGGCCGTGTTTTGCTCTTGTTTCTTTTGCTTCGTTATTTCTTGTGAGTACTACAACATTTTTACCATTAAGTTCACTTTTTGAAACAGTAATAACGCTGTCTACCCATTGTCTTAATGTGCCTTTTGGGCCTGTAACGATTACTTCGCCATTTGTTGTTTGGTCTAATGTAACATTACTAGGTAAAATAATAGGCATTTTTCCAATTCTACTCATTTCTTTACCTCCTACCAAACATAAGCGAGAACTTCGCCACCAATATTTTCTTTTCTTGCTTGTTTATCGGTCATAACACCCTTAGATGTAGACACGATTGCAATTCCTAGCCCACCAAGAACTTTTGGAAGGTCTTCGCTAGAAGCGTAAACTCTTAGGCCAGGAGTTGAAATTCTTTTAAGCCCAGAAATAACTTTTTCGCCTTTAGGACCATATTTAAGTGAAACTTCAATATTTTTGATATTGCCTTCTTCTTTCACTTCATAGCCAGCGATAAAGCCTTCTGTTTTAAGAATTTCTGCGATAGATTTTTTCATAGCAGATAGTGGAACTAAAACAGTTGCCTTTCTTGTTGTTTGAGCATTTCTAATTCTAGTTAGCATATCTGCAATTGGATCTGTAACATTAACACTCATCTTTATTTTCCTCCTTACCAACTTGCCTTTTTAGCACCAGGAATTTGACCTTTATAAGCAAGTTCTCTAAAGCAAACTCTGCAAATACCGTATTTCTTTAAAACGGCATGTGGTCTTCCACACATTGTGCAACGAGTATACTCACGAGTTGTAAACTTTTGAGTTTTTTGTTGTTTGTTTTTTAATGCTGTTTTTGCCATTTTTTCTCTCCTTGCTTACGCCTTAAAAGGCATTCCCATAAGTTTTAATAGGCTTCTTGCTTCGTCATCTGTTTTTGCAGTAGTTACAAAACAAATATCAAAGCCTCTAATCTTCTCAATTTTATCGTAAACGATTTCTGGGAAAATTAGTTGTTCACGAACGCCATAAGAATAGTTACCGCGTCCGTCAAATGCGTTAGGATTAACTCCTCTAAAGTCACGAACTCGTGGAAGAGCAACACTTATGAACTTATCCATAAATTCATACATTCTTGTTCCACGAAGAGTAACTTTCGCACCAATCTTCATGCCTTCTCTAACTTTAAAGTTAGCAACCGACTTTTTTGCTTTGGTAACAACTGGTTTCTGACCAGAAATTACCGCCAATTCTTCAACAGCTAAATTAAAGCTTTTGCTGTTGTCTTTAACATCTCCAAGACCCATGTTTAAAACAATTTTTTCTAGTTTTGGAACTTCATTGATGTTTTTATAGCCATACTCTTTTGTAAGAGCAGGAACAACTTCTTTTGTATATTTTTCTTTAAGTCTGTTTTCCATATTGCCACCTAAACATCCTTCTTAGATTTTCTTACTGCTGGTTTTGTTGCAGCTTTGTTTGTTTTTGTTGCAACAATTTTTCCCTCAGCTTTAGCAGTTGTTTTTTTAGTTGAGGTTGTTTTTGCAGTTTTTTCAGTAGTTTTTACTTCTTTTTCTGCTGTTTTTGCAGTTTTTTCAGCCTTATCAGCCTTTTTTACTTTGCTTTCTGCCTTATTTTCTGCATTTTTAACATATTTTTTGTCTAAAACTTCGCCACATTTGCAAGTTCTAACCATTTTCCCATTAACTTCTGTGTGATGAACACGAGTTGCTTTACCGCATTTAGGGCAAATAACCATAACATTACTGCAAGAAATTGGTGCTTCATGTTTAATTATTCCGCCTTGGTCTTGGGCTGATCTTGGTTTTGTGTGACGGCTAACAATGTTTACGCCTTCAACAATAACTTTTTGTAGTTTTGGGCTAGCAGCAATAACTTTTCCAGTTTTGCCTTTATCTTTACCTGCAATAACTACAACATTATCTCCAGATTTAATACTAATATTTTTCATCTTAAATCTTCCTCCTAAATAACCTCAGGCGCAAGTGAAATAATTTTCATATAATCTTTATCACGAAGTTCACGCGCGATTGGCCCAAAAATACGAGTTCCTCTTGGTTGTTTTTGGTTATCAATTATTACTGCTGCGTTATCATCAAACTTAATATGAGAACCATCATTTCTTCTAATTCCCTTAACAGTTCTAACGATTACAGCCTTAACAACATCACCCTTTTTAACTGTGCCACCAGGAATAGCACTTTTAACTGATGCAACAATAACATCACCAATGTTGCCACTTCTTCTAAAAGATCCGCCAACTACTTGAATGCACATAAGTTCTTTTGCACCTGTGTTATCGGCAACTTTTAATCTAGTTTGTGGTTGAATCATACTTATATCTCTCCTTGCCTGTTATTTTACCTTTTCAACAATTCTAACAAGACGCCATCTTTTATCACGGCTTAGTGGGCGAGTTTCTGCGATTTCAACAGTGTCGCCAATGTCGCATTCATTTTTCTCGTCATGTGCTTTTAGTTTTGTTGTTTTGTTTATTGTTTTCTTATAAATTGGGTGTTTAACTTTATCATAAACTTCAACAGTTATTGTTTTGTCCATTTTATTGCTAGAAACGACACCAATTCTTGTTTTTCTTTCACTTCTTTCTATATTTGCCATAATGTTTAACCTCTCGCCTTCTTAGTTTTTTCTGTTGTTGCAGGTTGACTTTTAGCGATTCCTAATTCTCTTTCACGAATTATTGTTTTAACTTTTGCAATATCTTTTTTGCAAGTGTTTATTGCAAGTGGATTAGACAAATTACCGGTTGTGTGTGAAAATCTTAGGTTAAACAATTCTTGCTTTAAACTAGCTAGTTTATCTGCAAGTTCGTTATCTGTTAAGCTAGATAATTCTTTTGCTTTCATTATGCCTTATCCTCCTTGTTTTCTGTTTCTTGTTCTAAATCTGCCTTGCGAACGATTTTAACTTTGCAAGGAAGTTTATGAGAAGCGAGCCTCATTGCTTCCATAGCAATTTCGTCTTTAATATCGCCCATTTCAAATAGAACACGACCAGGTTTAACAACTGCTACCCAATATTCTGGAGCACCTTTACCTGAACCCATTCTAGTTTCTGCTGGTTTTTTAGAAACTGGTTTGTGTGGGAATATATTGATATAAACTTTTCCACCACGCTTTGTGTAACGAGTCATAGCAATTCTGGCTGCTTCAATTTGATTTGAAGTTATCCAGCATGGCTCTTGAGCCACAATGCCATATTCGCCGTGGCAAATTTTATTTCCACGAGTTGCAACACCGGTCATTCTACCGCGTTGTTGTTTTCTTCTTTTAACTCTTTTAGGCATTAACATTAGTGTTTCCTCCCTGAGTGTTAGTTAAGCTCTTTTTACCTAATATTTCACCCTTATAGATCCAAACTTTAACGCCAAGTTTTCCATAAACATGAGCTTCTGCAAAGCCATAGTCTATGTCTGCTCTAATAGTTTGAAGAGGAAGTGAACCTTCTTGGTAAAATTCGCTTCTTGCGATTTCGGCGCCATCAAGACGGCCACCAACCATAATTTTAATACCTTTAACACCTGCTTTTGTGCATCTGTTTAAGGCTTGTTTCATTGCTCTTCTAAATCCAACTCTGTTTTCTAGTTGGCTAGCAATGCTTTCTGCAACAAGTTGAGCATCGAAGTCTGGAGCTTTAATTTCCATAACATTAACGATAACATTTTTGCTTGTTGTAAGTTTAGCAAGTTGTGCTTTAAGTGTTTCAACACCAGCACCTTTTTGGCCAATAACAAGGCCTGGTCTAGAGGTGTAAACAGAAACCACAAGTTTGTTTTCAGCTCTATCGATGGCAATTTTGGAAATGCCATAGTTTTTATAGTTCTTTTTAATAAAATCACGGATTTTCTTATCTTCTAATAAAAACTTAGAAAAATCTTTTTTATCAGCATACCATTGGCTGTCCCAGCCAGCGTTAACGCCAACTCTTAAACCGTGTGGATTAACTTTTTGTCCCATTATTGCCTCCTACTACCTATTTTCCACATCTAGTTTAATTGTGATGTGGCTTGTTCTTTTCTTTATAGAGTGTGCTCTGCCCTTACTTACAGGTTGGAACCTTTTAAGGATTGGGCCACCGTCAGCGAAGCATTCGCTAACAATTAAATCCGCTTTGTTTAAGCCTAAATTGTTTTCAGCATTTGCTCCAGCACTCTCTAAAACTTTAAGTGCATATTCTGCACCGCTGTTTGGCATAAATTTTAAAATTGCCACAGCGTCTTCATATTTCTTACCACGAATTTGATCCAAAACAATTCTAACTTTGCTTGGGCTAATTCTTTGATA
The DNA here is from genome assembly GCA_017443885.1 of Clostridia bacterium. Classification (GTDB taxonomy): domain Bacteria; phylum Bacillota; class Clostridia; order Christensenellales; family UBA1242; genus UMGS2070. The sequence continues at coordinate 14,072 of JAFSXW010000089.1, forward strand.
TTTAGCAACTGCATAAGCCTTTTTTGGTTCTGCATTTCTTGCTGCTGCTTTTTCTCTAACTCTAGTTGCCATTATTTGCCTCCCTTAGTTGTGCTTGCGCCTTTATGGCCTTTAAAAGTTCTAGTTGGGGCAAATTCACCAAGTTTATAACCAACCATTTCGCTGGTGATATAAACTGGAACATGCTTTCTGCCATCGTGAACACCAATTGTGTGCCCAACCATTTCTGGGCAAATTGTTGATGAGCGAGACCAAGTTTTAACAACTTTCTTTTCATTTTTACTATTTAGTTCGTTAATTTGCTTTAATAAACTTTCAGCAATATAAGGACCTTTTTTAATACTTCTACTCATTTTCCTTTGCCTCCTAGTTAATTCTCTTTACCATAAATTTATTAGATTTATTCTTTTTCTTACGAGTCTTATAACCCATAGCAGGTTTGCCCCAAGGAGTAACTGGACCTGGATGTCCAACTGGAGATTTACCTTCACCACCACCATGTGGGTGATCAACTGGGTTCATAACTGATCCACGAACGGTTGGTTTTGTTCCCATGTGGCGAGTTCTTCCTGCTTTACCAAGTGAAACAATTTCATGCTCAACATTACCAACTTGACCAATTGTTGCACGGCAAGTAAGTAAAACTTTTCTCATTTCACCGCTTGGCATACGAAGTGTTGCATATTTTCCTTCTTTTGCCATATATTGAGCGCTAATTCCTGCGCTTCTTGCAATTTTTCCACCTCTTCCTGGTTGGAATTCAATGTTGTGAACAACAGAACCAACTGGGATTAAGTCTAGTGGAAGTGCGTTTCCTGCTTTAATTTCTGCATTAGCACCACTCATAACAGTGTCGCCAACATTTAAGCCAATTGGAGCTAAAATATATCTCTTAGCACCATCAGCATAGTTTAGAAGTGCGATATATGCGCTTCTGTTTGGATCATATTCAATAGATGCAACTTTTGCAGGAACATCATCTTTATCGCGTTTAAAATCAATAACACGATATTTTTGTCTGTTTCCACCACCAATGTGGCGAACAGTTAATTTGCCGGAAGCATTTCTACCACCAGTTTTCTTCTTAACTTCAAGTAAAGATTTTTCTGGGTTAGATGTTGTTACTTCGCTAAATGAAGGAGCTCTTCTAAATCTTGTTCCGGCGGTTATCGGCTTAAAATTTTTAAGTGCCATAATTAATTTCTCTCCTATTTATTATGAAAGGCTATCGAAGAATGGGATTGATTTAGAGTCTTGTGTTAATTGAACAACAGCTCTTTTATATCCACCAGTTAGGCCTTCATATTTTCCTTGTTTTTTAATTTTGCCATAAACATTAGATGTGTTAACACTTTCAACTTTAACATTGAAAATGCTTTCAACAGCTTGTTTAATTTGGGTTTTGTTTGCAGATTTTAAAACTTTAAATGTGTATTTTTTATTAGGAATATCTGCGTAAGTTTTTTCACTTAAAACTGGTTTTAAAATAATATCTTGATGAGTCATTATAAATTTGCCTCCTCTATTGCCTTAACAGCAGCCTTAGTGATAACCATTTTGTCACAAACAACTAAATCGTATGTGCAAGCAAGATTTGCTGGGGTAACGGCAACTTTATCTAAGTTTCTAGCACTTAAATAAACATTTTCGTTATTTTCTTCAGTTACAACTAAAACTCTTTTTTCAGCTTTAACATTATTTAAAATTTCGCTAAATTCTTTTGTGCTTGGTTTATCAAGATTTAAAGAATCAACAACAATAATGTTTTTGTTTCTAGCAAGTTCGCTAAGTGCGCTAACAAAAGCACCACTTCTCATTTGCTTGTTTATCTTTTTAGAAAAATCTCTTGGCTTTGGAGCAAACACAACGCCACCTTTAATCCATTGTGGAGCACGAATGGATCCTTGGCGTGCATTACCAGTGCCCTTTTGCCTCCAAGGTTTTCTTCCGCCACCTCTAACTTCGCTTCTTGTTAGAGTGCTTTTAGTTCCCTGTCTTCCGTTTGCAAGATAGGCAACAACTACTTGATGAATTAGGGCTTCATTTAAAGGAGCACCAAAAACTTTTTCATTTAAAGTTATTTTTGAAACTTCTTCGCCTAATTTGTTTAAAACTTTAGTTTGCATTGTTTCTTACTCCTTAATTAGTTTGCCTTTACTGCAGAACATACTGTTACAACGCTTCCCTTAGCGCCAGGTATTGCACCCTTAACTAAAAGTAGGTTTCTTTCTACATCGACTTTTGCAATTTCAAGATTTTGAATAGTAACTTTTTCATTACCATATTGTCCAGGAAGTTTTCTGTTTTTGAAAACTCTTGATGGAGTTGAGTTTGCAGATAATGAACCTGGTTCTCTATGAACAGGGCCTGCACCGTGTGTCATAGGAAGGCGGTGTGCATTCCATCTTTTGATAACACCAGAAAATCCATGACCTTTGGTGTATCCAGAAACATCAACTAAATCCCCTGCTTTAAATGTGTCGCACTTAATAACTGAACCTAAAGAAAGTCCTTCGGCTGAAATAGAAAACTCTTTAAGATATTTTTTAGCACTAACATTTGCTTTTTTAAGATGACCTAACTCTGCTTTTGTTAATCTTGCTTCTTTTGTATCTTCAAAAGCAAGTTGAACAGCATTGTAACCATCTTTTTCATTTGTTTTAATTTGGCTAACCACACATGGGCCTGCTTCAACAACAGTTACAGGAATAACAACCCCTTCAGCTGTGAAGATTTGCGACATGCCGATTTTCTTGCCTAATATTGCGCTTTTCATCACTTATCTTCCTCCTATAACTTAATTTTAATATCTACACCTGCTGGAAGGTCGATCTTCATTAAGCTATCAACAGTTTTTGAAGAAGGATTGTAGATATCAATTAACCTTTTGTGTGTTCTAATTTCAAATTGTTCGCGTGAATCCTTATGTTTGTGTGGTGAACGAAGAATAGTTACCACTTCTTTTTCGGTAGGCATAGGTATAGGACCCGAAACCTTGGCGCCTGCCTTTTTAGCAGTTTCCACAATTCTTGCAGATGCACTATCAACAAGTTCATGGTCATACGCTTTTAAATTAATTCTCATTTTTTGTGTTGCCATTTAATTCCTCCATTATTTCCAGCTCCATTATCTTACGCACTGCACTGCGAAACACATTAAGATAAGTGCTGTCGCCCCGGTCTTGCCGGCACGCTTGTCAGCCGAAATTATCTATCAAGCCAGCCATAAATGATAGTAACTTTCCGCATCATCCCATATTACAGCGGTATTATTATATCTCACACGCAGCCGTGTGTCAAGTAGTTTTTGAAAATTTTTTAAAATATTTTTTAATATGATATTATATAATAAAAAGCACTCCACCCCAGCCCATAAAAACCCAACAAAAAAAACAGCCAACCGGCTGTTTTTTTAAATCAATTCTTTTTCGTAGTTAACTTTATAGAATTTTTTGGTTTCATCTGTCACTTTAAGTTCTTCTGCAATTTCAACGTCGCCAACAATCA
>JAFSXW010000090.1 GCA_017443885.1 Clostridia bacterium
CTCGTCTATGCCGATTATGTATCTCTTTTTATATTCCATTTCTTCCCCCAAAAAAATGTTTTATCTTAAACTAAACTAATTATTACATATATTTTATCAAATTAATGTAAAAGTGTAAAACATTTTTTTGATATTAAATAGTTTGACACTTTTTTTTTAATAATTTAAAATAAAAGAAAAAGGGAATTTTTTATGGATAATTTTGAAGTGGGAATAATTGGTGCTGGCATTGTGGGAAGTTTTGCATTTAATATGCTAACTCAAAAAGGAATAAAAGTTTGTTTGATGGAGGCCGGTGCAGATGTTTGTGATGGCGGGGCAACTAAAGCAAATAGCGCTATCATTCACGCTGGATATGATTGCATTCCTGGAACAAAAAAGGCATTCTATAATGTCCGCGGAAATGCAATGTATGAAGAAATTGCCAAAAGACTGGGTGAAAAATGCTATAAAACAGGCTCGCTTGTTGTGGCAGGCAAAGATGGTTTAGATGGGCTAAAAGAACTATATAATCGTGGAATTGCTAACGGAGTGCCTGGTCTAAAAATTTTAAATAAAGATGAACTAAAAAAATTAGAGCCAAATTTAAGCGATGATATTTGTTATGGTCTTTACGCAAAAACTGCAAAATTAGTTAGCCCTTATAACTTTGCAATTTCTCTTTGCGAAGAGGCAATTATTAATGGTGGAATTTTAAAGCTAAACTATAAAGTTGATAAAATTTGCAAAAATAATGGCATTTTTGAAGTAAAAAGTGGCAAAAATGCAGTTTTTTGCAAATATTTAATTAATTGTGCAGGCGCTGGTTGCGCTGAAATTAATAAACTGATTGGTGCTGAAAAATTAGATATAACGCTAACCAAAGGTGAGTATGTTTTGCTAGATAAAACGGAAGGAAGCTTGGTTTCTATGCCAATTTTTCCACTTCCAACTGCAAAGGGAAAAGGAATTTTAGTGCTTCCAACTGTTTCGGGTAACTTATTGTGTGGCCCAACAGCAAGGGATATAAAAACATTTGAAACGAGCGTTAGTCCAGAAGGTGTTAGCGAAATTAAAGAAAAAACAACCCCTATGGTTTCAGGGCTTAATTTTAAAAAAGCAATAAAACTTTATGCTGGCGTTAGGGTAAAATGTGGACAAGATTTTGTTATAGGTTTTAGTAAAAAAGTTCCAAACTTTTATATTACTGCTGGCATCTCTAGCCCAGGGCTTGCTTCTAGCCCAGCTATTGCACAGCAAATAGTTGACGACTTAATTAAAAGTGGGCTAAAGGTAAGGCAAAAAACTTGGAAACTTAGAAAACCATACACAAATGTTGCTGGTTTATATAAAACAGAACTTAACGCTCTTATTGAAAAGAATAGTAAATTCGGGCAAATTATTTGCAGATGTGAAGGAATTACGGAAGGCGAAATTGAAGAAGTTTTAAATGGCCCAATAAAACCACTAACGATTGAAGGAATAAAGCGAAGGCTTAGGCCAACGATGGGAAGGTGTCAGGGCAGTTTTTGCACGCCTAGTTTAATTAATATTGTTGCTAATTTCTATAAAATTGATCCTAAAGATGTTGTGTTTAGGGGAAAAACTCCGCTCATAGTTTCTAAAATTAAGGAGGGCGGAATTTATGAAAATTGATGTGCTTGTTATTGGTGGTGGCTCGGCAGGTATGAGCGCTGGTATTAAGGCGTATGAAAGTGGGGCTAGTGTTTTGATTGTTGAGCGAGAAAACAAATTAGGTGGAATTTTAAAACAGTGTATTCATAATGGCTTTGGATTAAAATATTTCAAAAAAGAAATGACTGGCCCAGAATATGCACATGCTCTTGAAGAAAAAGTTAATAAACTAGATATAAAAGTTTTAACTGGAACAATGGTTACAGGATTAAGTAAAAAAGCAGATGGCTCTTTTGCTGTAAGTGTTATTAGTAAGAATGGTGCATATATAATAAATGCAAAAGCAATAGTTTTGGCAATGGGATGTAGGGAACGCCCATCTGCTGCAATTTCTCTTTGTGGAGAAAGACCGGTTGGAGTTTTAACGGCTGGGTGTGCACAAAAAATTATAAATATTGATGGACAAATGATTGGTAAAAAAGTTGTTATCATTGGTTCTGGAGATGTTGGCTTAATTATGGCTAGAAGACTTCATTACGAAGGTGCCAAAGTTGAAGGCGTTTATGAAATATCTAGCACTCCGTCTGGCTTAAACCGAAATATTGTTCAATGCCTAAATGATTATAATATTCCACTCCATTTAAGCGAAACGGCAGTGGAAATTATAGGCAAAGATAGGGTTGAAGGCGTTGTTGTTGCAAAAGTTAACCCAGATTTCACCTTTAATATGAAAACAAAACGCTTAATTAAGTGCGACACAGTGCTTCTTTCTGTTGGCTTAGTGCCTGAAAACGATTTAGTGAGTGACCTTATTAAGTTAAATAACACAACAGGTGGCGCAGTTGTTGATGATTATTATACGACAAACATAGAAGGCATATTCTCGTGCGGAAATGTTTTGCATGTTCATGATATCGTTGATGATGTTACTATTGAAGCCGAACAAGCTGGATTATTTGCTGGTCAATTTGCACTAGGTAATTTAAATAAAGGCGTAAAATTTAACACTATTAGTGGCAATGGTGTTAGATATTTAGTTCCAAATTTTGTGCACGCTGGCTCAGGTTTTGTTTCGCTTAAATTTAGGGTAACAAAAACATTTAAAAACCCAAAAATTGTGGCTACATGCGGAAACGAAATTATTGGTGAAAGGAGTGCAAAAATATTACTTCCTGCACAAATGGAACAAATAATGATTGATAGAAGCAAATTAAAGGGAGATGTTAAAGTGGAGGTTTATGAAGGCTAATGGAATTTACATGTATTATGTGTCCGGTTGGGTGTCATTTAACCGTAACTAAAACTAAAAACGAAATTATTGTAAAAGGCAATGCATGCCCTCGTGGAGAAATTTTTGGAAAGAGTGAAGCAACTAATCCAACAAGAATGGTAACTAGTGTGATGCCATATAAAAATAAAACTGTTAGTGTGAAAACTTCAAATCCAATTCCAAAAGCGAAAATAAAAGAAGTTTTATTTGAAATTAAAAATGCACCACCAATAAAAAACGCAAAATTGGGGCAAGTTGTTGTGAAAAATGTAGCAAAAACAGGTGAGAATGTGATAATAACTGGAATTAATGTTTAAATAAAGGTTTAAAAACCTTTATTTTTATGCACACTAATTAATTAGAATGGAAAGTGTGAAATTAAGGCGAGCTAAACGAAAATTATATAAATGCAAAATAAAAAATCTAGAAAAAACATTCAATAACTTTATAATTTTAAA
>JAFSXW010000091.1 GCA_017443885.1 Clostridia bacterium
AAACAAAATGAGTTTTTAGCTTATTAAGAGTGGGAAAAGTTCTTAATAGCTTTTATAGGATTTAATTCCTCTTCAGTAATAAGTAACTCACACTTAATTACGATTGCATTTTAACACGCAAAGTATATAATGTCAATAGGTAAATGAAAAATTTTTACTAAAATTTTAAAAATTTTGTGCAATTTGACCAAAAAATTAGCAAAAATGCCAAAAATATTGTAAAATATGTATGATTTGTGGATTAAAATATATTTTTTATATATAATTGCGCTTTAAAAGGAGTTTTATTATGAAGGTTGTAAAAGAGCAAACAATTGCAAAAGATTGCCTAATTTGTGGCGAAAATAACCCACTTGGGCTTCATGCTCATTTCTATGAAATGGAAAACGGCAAGGTTGTGAGCATTGCAACATTTAAAAATGAGCACCAAAGCTATCCAAACAGAGTGCATGGTGGAATGATAACAGCGCTTTTAGATGAAACGATTGGCAGAGCCTTATGGACGGTGGAGCCTGATGTGTTTGCAGTTACCACTGAAATTAGTGTTAAATTTAGAAAACCAGTGCCTCTAAATGAAGAAATAAAATGCGTTGCAGAACTTTTAAAAAACACGCCAAGGGGTTTTATTGCAAGTGCTAAAATTATAGACAAATCTGGGCAAGTTTTAGCCACAGGGCAGGCAACATATTTTAAAGTGAATAATGATATGGTTGATTCTTCGGCAAGCGAGATGTTTTTGCCTAAAAACAGAAACAATATAACAGAGATTGATATATAAATTAAAACCATATTTTAGCAATATAAAAAACCACTAGCAGTTAGTGGTTTTTATTTTATATAAATTTTAATTTTTAGCATATTTTAAATTAATTATCATTTATGCCTTTATAAACAAAATGCCAAGTGTGTTTGGCCCACAATGGCTTGTGATGGTTGCTCCAGCGTGGGTTTCATGAATATTTTTAAAACCTTTTTCTTCAAGTGCTTTTCTTGCAACCATTGCGCACTCTGGGCTGGCAGTGGTGTAGGTGATAAATGCATGAGATAAATCATAGCCGTTTGCATTCTTAAGCGTCTCTTCACAATATTTACCAATTAGTTTGTCCCATTTTCCTAGAAATTTTTTGCCAACTATCATTTTGCCATTAGAAAGCACAATTTGTGGCTTTATGGAAAATAGGTTTGCTCCAAGAAGGGCTATGCCTGAGCATCTGCCACCTTTATGAAGATAATCTAATTTATCTAGAATGAAACTTGCGGAAACTTTGCTAGTTAGCTCAGAGCAGGTTTTAACTATTGTTTCAAGGCTTTTGCCTTCTCTATCTAGTTCTCTTGCTTTTATTGCAAGAAGAGCAATGCCTGTTGATAAACTATCTGAACTTATTACATAAACATTTTTAAGCTTTTTAGATGCTTCCACTGCGTGGCTATATGCTGAACTAATTTCCTTTGAAAGTGTGAAGTGAACAACAGCATCATAATCTTTTAAAAGATCTTTAAAGAATGCCCCATATTGTTCTTCGTTTATAGCACTAGTTTTTGGCAATATATTGGTTGTTTTAACAAATTCAAAAATTTTTTCTGGGGTGATAACTCCATCTTGTGCTTCTGTGTTTCCAAGAATTACAGTGTATGGAAGGGTTCTTATATCGTATTCTTCTAGTAATTCCTTTGGACAATCAATTGTTGATTCTGCACTTACTGCAATTTTCATACTATTTTCTCCTTTAACATTTTTTAGTATATGCTTTATAAAAACTTCTAGCAAGAAAGCAAACGCCTTTTTACGCTACTCTTATTTTTTTTGCAGTAGAGTTTAGAAAAAAGGCACTCTACCGATAGTAGACCTTCTTGTTTTTCCTTATTTTAGTTGCTCTAAATTTAAAACAGGTGTATAATGTTGGTAATGGATAATTTGAATAATATTATTGCGACAAATATCGCATTTTTTCGCAAAAAAAGTGAATTAACGCAAAGTGAACTTGCTTCTATGCTTAATTATTCTGATAAGGCAGTTTCTAAATGGGAGCGTGGAGAAAGCGTGCCAGATATTTATGTTTTAAAGCAAATTGCAGATATTTTTAATATAACGGTGGACACTTTAATTACGCCAAAAAATTTGAAAAGAGTGCAGGTTTCAAAGCATATTAGTTTATCTAAGGCTATAATTATTTTGCTGAGTGGCTTGCTTGTTTGGCTAATTGCAACTATTACATTTGTTGTGCTTAGTTATACGCATGTTGATATGGCGTGGTTTTCGTTTATTGTTGCCGTGCCTGTTTCTCTTTTAGTGGTGTTAATTCTTACTAGCATTTGGGGCAAAAAATGGGTGTTTTTTATGTTGTTATCGTTATTTTTGTGGAGTGTGTTTGTTGCAATTTATGTGGGAATAATAAAATTAGACCTTTGGCTTATATTTATTATTGGCATTCCTCTTCAAATAGGTATAATTTTGTGGTATATTTTATCTAAACATAAGGAAAAAGTGAGAAAATATGGAAAATAATAAAGAAAGAATTAAAGTTGGACTTTTTATCGACACATGGTTTCCTATGGTTGATGGGGTGATTATGGTGGTGGATAACTATGCAAAAAGGTTAGCTAAATTTTGTGATGTTACTGTGTTTACCCTAAAGCCTGTTAAAAAGAGCGATAAAACTTATCCTTACAAGGTTGTGCAATGTAAGTCGATAAAAATTGGCACACTCGATTATGAGTTGCCTGTGCCAGATTTGGATTCAAAATTTTTAAAGACACTTGAAAATAGTGATCTCGATATTGTTCACATTCATTCTCCTTTTGCTATTGGAAGGCTAGGAGTGGATTATGCATATAAACACAATATTCCTGCAATAGTTACTATGCACTCGCAATATAAAAAAGATTTTTACACCGCAACAAAAAGTAAATTTTTAACAAAAAGCATTTTAAAAGAAGTGATGAACACATATAACAGATGTGATGAATATTATGCTGTGAATCAAAAAATTGCACAAATCTATTTAGATTATGGCTCACTTCACTTACCAAAAGTTCAAAGAAATGGAACAGATTTTGTGCCAATTAAAAACACTCAAGAAGCCTTAAACCTAGTGAATAAAACATATAATTTAAACCCTAATGAGAATGTGTTTTTATTTGTGGGAAGAATAAATAAAATTAAAAATATTTTCTTTTTAGTTGATGGTCTTTCAAAATTAAAGAATAGAAACTTTAAGATGATGTTTGTTGGTGATGGGCAAGATATGGAGGCATTAAAGGCGCATATTCATAAAAAAGGCCTAGATGAAAATGTGATTTTAACTGGCAAAATTATGGACAGAGAACTTATTAGTGCAATATATTTAAGAGCAAAATTGTTTTTATTTCCATCAACTTATGATGCTAGTTCGCTTGTTCAAATAGAGGCAGCATCTCAAAAAACGCCAACGCTATTTATAAGAGGCTCGGCAACATCTTCAACGGTAACTGAAGATGTTAATGGGTATATGTGTGAAGAAACCCCAGAAAAGTTTGCTGAAAAAATTGAAGAAATTTTGGCAGATGAAGAAAAATATAATAATGTTTGTGAAAACGCTTTTAAAGATTTGTATGTTTCTTGGGACGATTGCGTAAGTGAAATGTATGCTAAATATTTATATCATATTAATAGACATAAGAGGAAAGCACACTTGCTTAATTTAATTAGCAAAAAGACAAAGAAAGTGAAGAGTGAAAAGTGAAGAGTGAATCGCACTGCGTGCTAGTGAAGAGTGAAGAGTGAAGAGTGAATCGCCCTTCGGGCTAGTGAAGAGTGAAAAGTTGCGGAT
>JAFSXW010000092.1 GCA_017443885.1 Clostridia bacterium
AATTGATATGATGGACGACATTTTATTAAACCCTAAAAATGCAAACCCATATATTTCTTGTATGTATATTAATGTGCTAATTGATAAAGTTAAAAATGATTATGTGAATACTGATAGCAATTTTAGAAAGCGAGCGTATAAAAGTATGCTAGACAATGCTATAGTTTGTGGGGAACTGGGAACTAGGAATATAGCTTTATCGCTAGAGAAAAACTTTTTAAATAATGAAGATGGGTTTGGAAATAAAAAATTTAATCCTTTTACTTTTGATAAAGATGCTATCGAAACACAAAAAGAAGTGATAAATACTATTTGGAGAATATTTAATTTAAGGAAAAAACACAAAGAAGAAATTTGTTTATATTTAAAAGATAAAAAACAAAAAAGCCCAGATGATTTTGCAAAATAAAATAGGCTAAAAAAGCCTATTTTTTATACAATTTTGCAAGTTCGTTTGCCCAAGCACTATCGGGGTTATTTGTTATAATTTCTGTTTTATTATCTATGCTATTTATGATGGGCTCTAAGAAAACAACATTGCCAACGCTTGTGGTGTTTTTCTTTACAATATTATAAAAACTTATAACGCTAGAATAGCCAAGTTTATAAACAAGAAGTGTTATTGTGCCGTAGTTTTGCTTTAAACTATTACTGAAAGTTGAGTTTTCTATAATTGGAACGCTAATTTTTTCGGTTAAACCATTATTTGTGGTTGAATAGTATTGCCTTGTTTCTATAACGCAAACGGTTGCGTTATCTATTGGAGCAAGGCTTCCTTTTTCAAGCACAGAAACTATTATGCTTCCAAATTCTGATTGAGAATAAACAGAGGTTGTTTCTTTTTTTATGCTTAATATATAAAACACAAGAAATAAACATAAACAAAAAAATATTAAGCAAAAACAAGTTGCAATTTTTGCAGATTTCATATTAAAATATATGTGTGGAAAAAGATTTAAAGAACGATTATGTGTTTTGTGTTTCATTTGGCTACTATAAACAGGGGCTTCTTTTTGAAGATGCCAAATTTACTATTTTTAAAAACAAGGTGCATTTACTTGTGGGCAATCCGGGCGCGGGCAAAAGCACTCTTTTTGAGATACTTTCTGGAATAAATAAAGATTGGCTAGGGAATATAAATGGAGTTGAACCTAAAGATTTTTCGTGGGGGGAAAGCATAACATTTTTGCCTTCTAAGCCAGTGTTGTTTGAAAATAAAAGTGTTAGATATAACTTAGAATATGCATTAAAAGTTTTAAAAATTAAAAAACATTATGAAGAAATGCTTTTAAAAGCTTATGAAGAATTTGGTTTAGAAGATAAATTAAAAACAAAAGTAAAGAAATTATCTTATATGGAAAAACAGAAGGTGGCATTAGCAAGAAGTTTTATAAAGGACGCAAAAATTGTTTTTATAGATGATTTTTTTAAAAATGCAAAAACCGAAGAAGAACAAAACGAGATTTTTGAAAACATAGAAAAAGTAAAACTAGAAGGTAAAACGGTGATAATTGCTGTAAATAATGGTGTTGTGCCAAAACTTAATTTTGATTACATTTTAAAAATAGAAAACAAAAAAATTGAAGAAAAAATAAATTAGCCTAAATTTAGGCTTGTGAATATAAAAAATATTTGATATAATTATATTTGAGGGCAAAACAATGAATAAAACAAATGAAGAAGAACGCAAAAATGTTTTAAAGCTTTTGGGCGATTATTTAAGAAAGGGAAACAAAACTCAACTTAAACTTTATGAAAATATAAACCCAGAAATTATGTCTTTATTAGCAGATAAGGTGTTAACAAGTGCATTTTTGAAAATGATGTGCGATTATGATCTTGTGTCTTGTGCTATTATGATGTTTGAAAATAATCTTAACATTAGCGAAACCAGCAGAAACGCTTTTCTTCATAGAAACACGCTTGTTTATAGAATTGAAAAAATTCAAAAACTTTCTGGGCTTAATATTAAAAATTTTGAAGATGCCTTCACTTTGAAATTATTAATGGTGCTTTATTATGAAAAAAACAGAAATGAATAATGCCGTGTGCATCTTAAATGAAAAATATAAAAATGCAGAATGTGAGTTGAAATTTTCTTCAACTTTTGAACTTTTGGTTGCGGTTATTTTATCGGCCCAATGCACAGACAAAAGGGTGAATAAAGTAACAGAACAGTTATTTAAAGTTGCCAGCACTCCTGAGCAATTTGTAAAACTTTCGCAAGAGGAACTAGAAAATTTAATAAAACCATGTGGGTTTTATCATAACAAAGCCAAAAATATTAAAAAATGCAGTGAAGACCTAGTGAAAAGGTTTTGTGGCGTGGTGCCTAGTGATAAAAAAGAACTTAAAAGCCTTGCTGGTGTTGGTGAAAAAACTGCAAATGTGGTGTTGTCAACAGCATTTAAAACCCCAGCAATAGCTGTGGACACGCATGTGTTTAGGGTGTCGAGGAGAATTGGAATTGCTTCGGGCAAAAATGTGAAGGAAGTGCAATCATGCCTAGAAAAAAATATCGACAGAAAAGATTGGAGTGCTTCACATTATAGTTTGGTGTTGCATGGAAGATATGTTTGCAAGGCAAGGAAGCCAGATTGCGCAAATTGCGTAGTGAGTGGTTTATGTGATTATAATAAAAAACAAAATAAAGGATAGATTAAATGTTTTCTGATAGAGTTAAAATTTTTATAAAAGCTGGTGATGGTGGAAACGGAAAAACAAGTTTTCATACCGAAAAATTTGTGCGCAAAGGTGGCCCAGATGGTGGCGATGGCGGAAATGGCGGAAACATAGTGTTCGTTGCTGATTCTAGCATGGATAGTTTGGCAGATTTTAGATACGCCAAGCATTTTAGAGCCGAAAATGGTGCTAATGGTGGCAGTGCAAATATGACGGGGAAAACCGGGGCTGATTTAATTATTAAAGTTCCAACTGGAACTGTTATTATTGATGACGAAACTAAAAGAATTGTGGCAGATATGCTTGAAGATGGGACAAAAAAAGTGATACTTAAAGGTGGAGAAGGTGGCAAAGGCAACGCTAGGTTTAAAAATAGCCGAAATCAAGCACCTGGGTATTCTCAAACAGGGCAACTTTGCGAAGAAAAGAGTGTTTGGCTAGAACTTAAAACTATTGCAGATGTTGGACTAGTTGGTTTTCCTAATGTTGGGAAAAGCACGCTTCTTTCAGTTTTAACAAATGCAAAACCCAAAATTGCCAATTACCATTTCACAACGCTTTCTCCAAACATTGGTGCATGCCAAGCTTATAACCAAAAATTTGTGATTGCCGATATTCCGGGGCTTATTAAAGGCGCTAGTGAAGGCGTGGGGCTAGGGCATTACTTTTTAAGGCATGTTGAAAGAACAAGGCTTCTTTTGCATGTGATAGATATTAGCGAAAGCGAAGGCAGAGATGCCTATAACGATTTTAAAATTGTGAATAATGAACTTAAAAAGTATGGCAAAAGTGTGAGCACTATTCCACAAATTATTGTTTTAAATAAAGTTGATGCGGTGGCGGATAAAAAACGCATAACAGCATTTAAAAGCAAACTTGGCAGGCTAAAAACCAAATATGAAGTTGTGGAAATTAGTGCTGTGGCAAGGCTTAATTTGGAAGGGCTTTTAAAGGTTACAGTTTCTGCACTTAAAAAACTTCCACCTAAAAAAGCACTTGACTTTGAGCCATTTGAATACACAAGGCCAGACCCTAACAGATATGAAATTAAGAGGGCAGACGACGGAGCATTTGTTGTGACTGGTGGCTTTATTGACGAACTTATTAGAAATATTGTGCTTGATGACCCAACAAGTTTTGCATATTTCCAAAAAGTTCTAAAAGAAAAGGGAATTATTAAAGAATTAAAACGAAGAGGCGCAAGCGAAAACAGCACTATTAGAATTGGAAGTGTTGATTTCGATTTTGTTGAATAAAGGAGAAATAAATATGCTAGACAGCAAAACAAGAGCTTTTTTAAGAGGTGTGGCTTCAACTAGGGAAACTGAAATATTAATTGGGCAAAATGGAATAAATGAAGGCGTGCTTAGCCAGATTGATATGAACCTAGACGCTCATGAACTTGTGAAAATTGGTTTGCTTCAAAACACAGATATAGACGCAAAACAAATTATTAGTGAACTTGCACAAGTGCTTATGGCAGAGCCAGTTGCTTCCATTGGAAGAAAGGTTATATTATATAGGTATTCTAGAAAGGCAAAAAACCATGTGCTAGATGCTAATAAAGATAAAGAAAATGCAAAAAAAGAAGTAAAAGGCAGGCAAAATAAAACAAAAAAGAAATAAAACTTGACTTTTTTGTTTTAAGTTATATAATTTAGTTATCTTAATAAAAAACTGTGAAGGCGAATTTAGTAGGTTTTTTGCACCAAAAAGAGAGCGCTTGGCCCTAGGCTGTAAGCCAGCGTTGCACTGCAATAAACTGAATTTCGGCGCTGGAGTTGCTGGCAGAAATGTCACGCCGGACTAAACCGTAAAAAGTAATAAGGCAAAAAATTTTTTTGCGAAAATGGGTGGTACCACGTTTATAAAAAAGCGTCCTAAGTTTATGGGCGTTTTTTGTTTTTAAGGAGGAAATGATGAAAGATAAATTAATTAAAATTGAAAGTGAATTTGACAGTGCTTATAAAGAAGCCAAAGACTTAAACCTTTTAGAAGAAATAAGGCTTAAATTTTTAGGCAAAAAAGGTAGCCTTAATTATGTGATGGCAGATTTTAAACAAGTGCCAAACGAAATGAAAAAAGAAATAGGGCAATTAGTTAATAAACTTAAAAACAAAATAGAAGAAAAAATTGCAGAAAAAAAACAAGAACTTGAAGATAAGCAAAATGAAGCAGAAATAAACAATGCAAAAAAGATTGATTTAACTCTTCCTGCAAAAACAAATGTTGGTTCGCTTCATCCACGCACTTTAATTTTGAAAGAAGTTGAAGATGTGTTTGTTTCTATGGGGTTTGTGGTGGAAGATGGCTTTGAAATTGAAACAGAATACAACAACTTTGATGCTGTTAATGTTCCTGCAAATCACCCAGCAAGAGATATGCAAGATACCTTCTGGCTAGATAATGGCCAAGTGCTTAAAACTCACACGAGTGCTGCACAAAATAGAATTCTTAAAAAATATGGCCCACATTGCAAGGCTATTTTCCCTGGAAGATGTTTTAGAAATGAAAGCCTTGATGCTGGGCACGAAAACACTTTCTTTCAAATGGAAGGAATTGTTGTTGATGAAAATGTTAGCGTTTCTAATCTCCTTTATTTTATGAAGGAAATGCTTAAAGGTGTGTTTAAAAAAGATATTAATGTTAGGCTTCGCCCTGGCTTTTTCCCATTCACGGAGCCATCATTTGAACTTGATGCTTCTTGTGCGTTTTGTGGAGGAAAGGGTTGCTCTTCTTGTGGGGGGAGTGGCTGGATTGAACTTTGCCCTTGCGGAATGATTCACCCAAATGTTTTAAGAAATGCAGGAATAGATCCAGATAAATATTCTGGCTTTGCATTTGGACTTGGCGCAGACAGGCTTGTGATGCTTAAAACTGGGCTAAACGATATTAGACACTTAAACAGCGGAAATGTTAGTTTACTAAAACAATTTGGAATTAAGTTGTAGGAGGAAAATATGAAAATTTCACTTAATTGGCTTAAAGAATTTGTGGACCTTGATGGGATTACAAAAGAAGATATAGATAAAAAAGTAAATCAAATGTGCGCCGAAATTGAAAATATTGAAGAAAAAGGCGCAGATATAAAAAATGTGGTTTATGGTAAAATTTTAGAAGTTAAAAATCATCCAGAATCACAAAAACTTCATATTTTAAAAGTTGATGTTGGGGAAGAAGTTCTTCAAATTGTTTGTGGCGCACCAAATGTTAAGGAAAATATGGTAACGATGGTTGCAAAAGTTGGCGGAATGGTTTGTGGCAAAAAAATTGGACCTGCAAAACTTGCTGGGGTTGAAAGTTTTGGTATGTGTTGCAGTGAAAGCGAACTTGGCATTGGCAGTGATGATAGTGGTATTGTTGAAGTTAAATATGATGTAAAACTTGGCACAGACATTAAAAAAGTGCTTCCAATAGATGATTTAGTGATAGAAATTGATAATAAAACGCTAACAAATCGCCCAGATTTATGGGGACATTATGGTTTTGCTAGGGAATTTAGTGCAATTTTTAAACGCCCACTTAATCCGCTTGAAACTTTAGATTTATCTAAACTAGAAGGACTAGAAAGAATTAAAATTAAAGTTAGCACACCTGCTTGCCTTAGATATAGTGCAATAAGTTGCAACAACATAACGAAAACGCAATCGCCAGAAATTATGAAAATTAGGCTTAACTATTGCGGAATGAGAGATATTAATTTTCTAGCTGATTTAACAAATTACATTATGCTTGAACTGGGGCAACCAATGCACGCATTTGATAATGAAAAAGTGAAAGAAATAGAAGTTGTTTCAAGCAAAAAAGGAGATAAACTTTTAACACTTGAAGGTGAAGAACACGAAGTTCCTGAAAACTCTGTTTTAATTTGTGATGGAAACAAAAATAGTGTGGCTATTGCTGGAATTAAGGGGGGTCTTATGTCTGGCATAACAGAGAAAACTTCTAGCGTTTTGTTTGAATCTGCCACATTTACGAGTGAGGCAATTAGGAAAACTAGCAGGGCTATTGGGCTTATTACTGATGCAAGTTTAAGATACGAAAAATCGCTAGATCCAGAACTTACAAAAACTGCACTTGCAAGATTGCTTTATATTCTTACTTATTATGATGATGGTGCAGTTATAACTTCTAGCTTTAGTGACTGCTACAACTATCACTATGATAAAATTAAAATTAATGTTTCAGCCGATTTTATTTCTAGAAGAATTGGAATAGATGTTAATGCTAATGAAGTGAAAGAAATTTTAGAGCGTCTTGGCTTTAGTTGCAATATTAGTGGAGAAAACCTTGAAGTTTTAGTTCCTTCATTTAGAGCAACAAAAGATATTTCAATTAAAGAAGATTTAGTTGAAGAAGTGGCTAGAATGTTAAACTATGGTGCGTTTACTGCAAAGCCACTTGCGTTTAATGTTGAACCAGTTGTGCAAGATAAAGAGCACACTCTAGAATATCAAGCGAAATTTTTGCTCGCTTCTAAATATAATGCAAATGAAGTGCATAGTTATATTTGGGACTACACAGATTTTAATGCAGAGCATAAAATTGAAACTAAGCCAGTGTTGCATTTAATGGACACAAGAAATGCTGGTCAGAGCGCTATTAGAGATAGTTTGGTGCCAACACTTATAAAATTTGCTAGCGAAAATAAAGAAAGCGAAGAAAATAGTGTTAGGATTTTTGAAATTGGCAGATGTGTGCCTTCTATTAAAGAAGATGGACTTGCTAACGAAGAAAAACATTTGGCAGTGGTTTTTTCAAGCAGTGATTGCTCGGAAGAAGAACTTTTAGTTGATCTTAAAAATTATTTAGTTGATTTATCTGAAAACTATGTTTATGCTACTTTAAATTTTGAAAGAGAAGAACCTTCTCAAAATTATATGCATAAAGTAAATACATTTGCGGTTAAGTTCAATGGCGAAAAAATAGGGTATATTGGGGTTATTAGCCCAATAGTTTCTAAAACGATAGATAAAAAGCTAAAAATGGTTGCAACAGAAATTAACTTTAAAGAACTAGCTAAATGCAGAAATTATCCTAAAAAAGTGAAAGTTCCTAGTTTATATCAAAGCACGCACCTAGATTTAAACTTTGTGATGAACACTAGCGATACTTATGCAGATGCAGTGAAGGCTTTATCTAAAATAAGAAGCAAACTTTTAGTTGGATATAAATTAGTTGAAGTTTTTGAAAATCCACTAACACCAAATAAAAAGAGTATGCTATTTAGGTTTGAAATTAATGGTAAAGACCACAGCCTAGTGGGCGAAGAAATCGATGGATTTATGAACGATGTGATTAATTTAATGGAAAAAGCTGGATATCCACTAAAAAAATAACATAAATAACTTAATGCCACCTAAAAAGGGGTGGCTTTTTTATTTGACAAGTTTTTTTTATAGCATTATACTAGTAATGATTTAATTTGTTTGCAAATAAAAAAAATGATATTTGCGTAAAATAGATAAAACAAAAGGGAACACATGAAAAAATTTTTTAGCATAATTTGTGTTTTAATAATAAGTTGTGTGTTGTTTGTTGGGTGTGGAGTTTCGGGTAGCAATGCCTTGGTTTCAATAAAGTTCACTCAACCAGTTTTTTATGTTGACGAAAATTGCCCAACAGAACTTTCATATAATATTTATCCTTCAACAGCAAGCAATTTTGGTAAGGCAACAATTTCAACATCTAGCCAAGTTTTTGGAAAACTTGTTGATGGGGTGATTACAACGGATAATAAATTTACCGATCCAATTACGGCAACTATTCAGGCGGGGGCATTTACTGATTCGTGTTTTGTGGTGAATAAAAGTTTAGCGTATCCAACATCTATTACTTTGGAACATCCAAATTTAGATTCTAACACCATTGCACTAAGTGCTGGCAGTTCAACAACTCTTCAACTAAATGGAAATTTTAGCAAAGAGTGGAAAATAAGTGAAGACGGGAAGTCTGTTTCACTCGCCAATGTTGATTCTAGCAAGAAAGTTGCTGTGAATCAGGAAATTTTTAATATAAAGCTTATTAGTTCAGACCCTAGCATAGTTGAAATAGTTGATTCACAAAAACTTCAAGTGAGGGGTGTTTCTAGTGGGGTTGCCACAATTACTGCATATTTAGTTGATGATTGCGGAAATGAAAAGAACCCAGCATATTTAAAATCAACAATAAATGTTGAGGTGTTTAATTTAGCAAATCAACTTGATGTTTATTTTAATAATTCTGCTATTGAAAATAGTATTCCTTCTAGTGCTTCTAGAACATTAAACACTAACGATGCGTTTGTGTTTAATGTATATGTTAAAGATGCTGAAAATCAGTATATCACTAGCGATAGGGCATTAAAACTTGTTAATTGCTTGGTTTTAGGAAATGAAGGATTAACTGTTTTAAAAAGCCTAGAAACAAAATTAGATATTAGGTGCGTTAAAATTGAAATAAAAAACACATCATCTTCTTCTATCACAACCACAATCAGTGATAAGTTGCTAATTAGTTGTGATGGCGTGCTTTCAAGAGATACTTTAAGTGTTAACAGAATTATTGCTTTAGGATAAACAATAAAAAGGCTTTTTTAAAAGGCCTTTTTGTTTTTAGTGTGCAAATTTTTTCGGTTTTTAAGCCATAATTTATATTTTTGTTGGGCAAAAAACGCAAAAAAGGCATAAAATTTAGAGTTTGACGCAAAAAATCGTATAAAATCGTATTAAAAATTAGGTTATGAAGAATTGTCAAATGTTTTTTAAAAAAATATTAAAAAATTTTAATATATGTAATAATTTAGTTTTTAGTGTTATTAATTTTGTATTAATTGTTTATCTTATTCTTTTTTTCATACACAATGATTCCCCTAGGGGAAGTATTGTGTATGAAAAAAAACATGACGCTGTCATTTATTAAAAATTTACATTAAATAAAAGTTATTCTATCACTCCCCAATCAAGGAGTAAAAGTTCTTTTCGCTTTTCTTTTGGTGTTAGCCATTTATTTTTTTTATCCCTGGAACACAACACTGAAGTTGGAATATTATTTGATCGTTCCAGATATGCTTTCATTTGTAGTTTTAAATCGTCAAATGAAAAGAACTTAAGCCATTTGTAAAAGCGTTCATTATCATTACGGTGGCTACGCTCAACTTTTCCATTATGGCGTGGCGTGCGTGGGCGAATTAATTTATGTTCAATATTTTTTATTCGACAAAATTTATCTAGCAAATGCTCCTGGTCGTGTTTTGTTTGTCTGGTATAAGTAAATTCTGCGCCATTGTCTGTTTGAATTATACTTGGTTTATATCCAAAGAAAATTATTGCGCGTTGCAAAAAATCAACCGTTGATTGTGGGCATTGTTCCATGTATGGATATATAAACCTTTCTCGAGTTGCTTCGTCTATAACAGTGTATTGAAAAAATTTGCGTTCATCTTTGTATTCTCCAACATAGCATTGTCGTGGCACATATTTTACATCTAGTTGCCATTTTTCTCCAATGTGAATTGGAGTGTTATAATATTGTGGGATATACTTGTGAATTTTTTTAACATCTGCATACCAACCATTTTTACGCAAAAGTCTATATAAGCTAACTGGGTTGCGAGAA
>JAFSXW010000093.1 GCA_017443885.1 Clostridia bacterium
GCGTTGAAATGATGTTTGCCTTATTTACAGATTTACCTATGGATGAAATTAAGAAAATGTGTAATGATAACATTGTTAATGCAAAACAAAGGTTATCTTATGAACTTACTAAATTTGTAAGAGGTGAAAAAGATGCAATTTTAGCAGAAAATACAGCTAAAGAACTTTTTGCAGGAAGTGGACAAGATAAAAATATGCCAACTACTGAAATTAAAGAAGAAAACTTAAAAGATGGTTGCGTTGGAATTTTAGAACTTTTAACACTTTGCAATTTAACCAAAAGCAATGGTGAAGCTAGAAGGCTTATAGAACAAGGCGGAATAACTTTAAATGATGAAAAAGTTTTAGATTCAAAACTATTTATAAATAAAGATAGTTTGGAAAAAGGAGTAATACTAAAAAAAGGCAAAAAGCAATTTAATAAAGCCATTTTTAAAGTTTAATTTTTGTAGAATTTTTTAAAAAAATGTTTGAAGTTTTTCAGACATTTTTTTATTTTGAAAATAGTTTATTATTTGACTTTTTTGTTTGTTTTACTATAATTGATTGTAGTTTAATATTAAAAATATTAAGGAGAAATATTTATGAAAAATTATGTAGAAATTACTAATATAGTTGGGCGCCAAATACTAGATTCTCGTGGAAATCCAACGGTGGAAGTTGAAGTTGTTTTGGAAGATGGTATTGTAGGAAGAGCTGCTGTTCCAAGTGGAGCTTCAACTGGTTCTTTTGAAGCCGTAGAATTAAGAGATGGAGATAAAAGTAATTATCTTGGAAAATCTGTTGAAAAAGCAGTTGAAAATGTTAATACCGTTATTAAAGAAAATTTGGTTGGTATGAACGCATTAAATCAAATTGAAATTGATAATACTATGATTAAACTTGATGGCACGCCAAATAAAGGGAAACTTGGAGCCAATGCTATGTTAGGGGTTTATTTAGCTGTTGCTAAGGCTGCTATTGAATATGTTGTGCTTCCACTTTATAACTATGTTGGCGGAGTTAATGCAAACACATTGCCTATGCCTATGATGAATATTTTAAATGGTGGAAAACACGCAGACAATTCAGTAAATGTTCAAGAATTTATGATTATGCCTGTTGGAGCTAAAACATTTAAAGAAGCACTTAAAATGTGTGCAGAAGTTTTTCATAACCTAAAATCTGTTTTAAAAGCAAAAGGATATGCAACTAGTGTTGGTGATGAAGGCGGATTTGCTCCAAATTTAAAAAGCGATGAAGAAGCTCTTTCTTCTATTGTAGAAGCAGTTGAAAAGGCCGGTTATAAACCTGGAAAAGATTTCGGCATTGCAATAGATGCTGCTGCAACTGAAATGTATGATGAAGCTAAAAAAATTGGACACGAAGGAAATTATCTATTTTGGAAAACTGGTGAAGAGTTTACCCCAGATGAAATGATTGCTTATTGGGATAAAATGGCATCTAAGTACCCTATTGTATCGCTAGAAGATGGGCTTGCCGAAGAAGATTGGGAGAACTGGAAAAAAATGACTTCCGTTCTAGGCAAAAAAATTCAACTTGTTGGAGATGATTTGTTTGTTACAAATACAAATAGACTATCTAAAGGAATTAAATTAGGAGTTACAAATTCTATTTTAATTAAACTAAATCAAATAGGAACTTTAACAGAAACTTTAAACGCAATTCAAATGGCAAACCGTGCTGGTTATACTGCAGTTGTTTCGCATAGAAGCGGAGAAACAGAAGATACCACAATTGCAGATTTATCTGTGGCTTTAAATGCTGGACAAATAAAAACTGGCGCACCTTCAAGAACCGATAGAGTTGCAAAATATAATCAACTTTTGAGAATTGAAGAAGAACTTGGAGTTGCGGCAACTTATCTAGGAAAAGATGCTTTCTTTAATTTAAAATAATTTTACAAAAATAATTTTATAAAACAAAAAGTAGGTAACAAAAGTTACCTACTTTTTTAAAAAAAACTAATCTTCAAAAACATTTAAATTTGCAATAAAGTTCAAAACTCCAATATAGCTATAAAAAGCCCTCATTGTTTGATTTGTTTCATAACCTGGCAATATTTTTATTAGGGCATTATTTTCTATTGTTATATCATAATTTTTACAAAGTTTTTGAATTATATTTAAGTATTTTTCTGTTTCAATTCCTAAAGAATTTAAATATTCTAAAGTTTTACCCATATCTGAAATTGTTATATTTGAATTATTATCTTGTGAAATA